>NZ_JBFROH010000046.1:0-9451 GCF_041471425.1 Vibrio sp. 10N.261.52.C2
CAAAACTATAAGATGCCGTTCCACTCGAATGGCTGTTAGCTTTCAACAGCTTGAAATAGTTAATCTTTCGTCTCCAACTTAATCGTGAGTTCCATTGTGGCTCTGTCGCTATTACATCAGCATATGGCATACCAACCAGCACAAACGAGACTTTTGCTTCTTCACTTATATATTTGAACGTATTAGCAATAGCTTGCCTTTCTTCTGCTGTAGAAAACTCCACAAGCTCTTGAATTTCATTGACGATAATCAGCTCAACAGATTTACGTTTAAGTTGCTTTACAACTGCCTCACCAAGAGCAATTTCATTACGTCGTCGGGTACCTCTTCCGCCTGACTTTCCATCTAAATCGACTAGAAACTGCGTAAGCGCGTTCTGTTCATTTATGCGGCTTGGCACTCTGGTGCTAAGAACAGGTTGTTTGCTCCAAGTTGAACTCGGCAGAAAGCGTGATAGATAATTGTTGATCAAAGCCGTCTTTCCACTTCCGGCCTCACCAGTTAACAAGAAAGACTCCGGTTCACCGCCAAGGGAGTGATTAAAACGAAGTTGATCGAATATCGAATAGATCTCCGTAATTTCGGGGTACTCAATAAAACAATTATCGTAGGCTTTCAATTGTTCACACTGCATGGAAGTAAAATTCACGATTAGTAGCCCTCTATCTCTTCAAGATCATCATCGTCCAATGATAGTTGAGTACTAACAACGTTTAATGCTGAATTACTGCTTTCATTTTTTCTAACGATTGAGCCAGGTCCTTCCGTGCCAACATCTCTGTATTTTGCAATCTTAGAAGTGTTCCCTGTTTTAGGTTGGGTGAGCTTTTTGTTTTTAGAACTACGCATTCTCTCAGCTTCCCCTTCAATAAGAGCTTCCATATAGAGATAGGTATCGGCTAAAGACTCTTCATTGACGAGGCTTCGGGTATTCAACCTGCGCACTCTTTGAATTCGCTCATGTTCGAACAACGAAAGTCCATTGGTATACCCACTGTTATCAACCGCTGGGACTTTTATGTATTTCTTTTCTGATTCAAGAAAAACGTAGATAGCGCTTATGTCCGACGGATCGGTTTTTGTCCTGACGAAGAGTTTCCCTTGTGAATTAACCGAATTGTATTTTCGATACTCTATGAGCTCATCCGATTGATAGCATAAATTGTGCAACCTTATCCCAGCGATCCCTATCGTCCGGTGCCTTAACAACCCCAACTCAATACGTAACTCGGCCGCAGCTTGTCCTTGGTAGAAATTTGGAAGCCATTTCGATTCATTCCACTTATGATAAGGAACATTCCTTTCTCGACTATCAGAGTCCATGTGATAGCGGTCGATAACCCATTTATGTATTAACTCCATAAATACAGAAACTCTAACGGCAGACTCTTTTTTAGGATCGTAATCTTTAAGCTGAGTGGGATTTGTGAATGTTTTTCCAGGCAGAGCGTTAACCAACCCCTTGTTTAGTTGATCAAATAACTTTTCTATACCGGTCTTTCTCCACGGTTTGGCAGCTTGGCTGTATTGAATATCCGACACCAAAGGTCTCAAAGAGTCCTCTAGGCTATCACTCCAAAACTCGGCACCATTATCAACGACCAGATAGTCTATTTTTCCATGACATGGCCAATCATTTGTTATTGAGGGATATTTTTCGCTTACCCAGCGCTTGTCTAGCAAAGTACTTAATAGTGCTTTTCTGACGGAATCAAAACTAGGCTCTCTAAAGTTAACGCTGAAGCCGACGATGCACTTACTAAACCTGTCATAGAGCATGGTTAGATATGGGCGACCTAATGGAATATCCAATTCATCATCAATCAGTATGACAGGGACTGGAGTATGGTCAATTTCAACGTACTCCATCGGTTTCGTCGCCTCTATTTGCTGGCCTACAGAACGAAACTCTCTATCTGCATATCGCTTTCCATACCTTTCCACTGCAACATCATAGGGTGGTAAACTATTCACTCTGTCATAAAATGCTCTTTGGCTAATTCGCTTGATTTTGCCTTCGACTATTTCTTGATTGGCTTTAATTACTCGGCTTTTGTAATAGCGGTAAGCCTCTGCAACGCTTAAACGCTCTTTAGTCAGGTATTTTTTTTCAATCGCTTCATCAATGAGCGACTGTGAATCTGTATGAACGGTTCTATTTCCTTTTTGGGCGTGTTTAGGAATGAGCGAAAAAACGGTTCTCCCTGATTCAAAATACATTTTCTTCCAGCCGGCAAGAACTCGCCAACTCGGTGGAGATAGCCCTAGCTCTTGTTCAACCTGATTTAAAATCGGTACAAGATTTTTTTCTGTCCACCCACCTTTTAGACGTTTTTCAGTAAATTGAATGACTTTAAGACGTCGTAATACTTCTTGTTGAGTTTTTACAGGATAGGTATCAATGGAAGGGAGATACGATTTATCTTCTTCAAATAAATCACTCGGTATTTGGGTTACTAATTCCGCTTCGTTGGCAGAAGCTTCCATTTCATCAATGAAACCAAAAACGTCATCAAAATCTGACGTCATACCTAACACCAAACGTAGCTATTCAAACCAAAATCAGAGCTTCTAATATCAGTATTAACTCTCCCTGACGATAGCCAACAGAGTGTTGATATCAGAGTTTCATGCTCAGACAGTCCTAAGTGGTCGGAGATTTCGCGTAATTGTACTTTCTGTCTACGTTGTATAAATCCGAGAACAGACTTTTGCGCTTTAGTGATGGTATGCAAACCAGAGTAACGATGTAACAGCTTTAAGTTACTAAATATTGGGTCAATACGAATTTGTTTCTCTGTCACTAAAACAAGGCGTTTTCCTTGTTCTTCTAGTGCTACTCGCTGTTTTTCAGCAAATCGGAGCCTGAAGTCTGGTTTTAAAATCTGGCTTGAGTGCTTAATCTCAATAAGAGTAGATTGGTCGTTATGATTATCGGCTAAAAAATCTGGCGTATAACGACACTTGCGACCATTAAAGTAGTAATAAAAACCGTGTGGTTGAGATATGTACCCTTTAACATCAGGGTTATATTCGAGATGGAAACAAAAATCGAACTCTAAAACAGAGAGAGTGCGAACAACAGCATCATTTTTCAAGCTCATGAACTTGCAGATGTTGTGAACGTGAGAGGATTTTTTGGTTTGGTCGAACATAGTGCGCATCACTTTTGTTGTAAACCTACAACAAAAAATAGACTATGCTGACTTATAGTGCAAATTTGCTAACTTCTTTGCAATTTATGCTAACTTAGTTTGCAAACATCAAAGGGGTGGGAACCCAGCCACATCCCGGCACACAAGTCACTCGCTGCGGCTGCTCCCTTCCAGGCCTGACCGAGTTCACGAGCTATTGTTGCGGGAGGACCAGGCCCCCATAGATTTGTTTTCTAAGAGGCTTGCCTCAAAGAGTGATTGGATTATTAAGCATCACAGCAACCATTGCAAGCCCTTCCACCCTATTTTTGAACAATTGCGGTCTAAGTGCTTATCCTTTATTCAAACCACTAGAAAATCGCAGGTAAATTCACCATTTACCTGCATTTGGAAGGGTTGGATTGCTGGAGTACTAAATATCGATATCTTCGTTATCTTCTGTGCGAATGATGTAGTCTGTCATCCACGCGGTGCCTAATAGACACAACCATACTACAAAGACTGGACTAGGTACTTCGATACTTGGGGTAATCACCAAAGCCGCAAAACCAACCGTTGGCAGTGTCCAACACAGTAGTTTATTCCAGCGGAAGGTTTTCAAGCGCGTCAGCGTTTCCATCGATGCCATGATGCCCGTTACACACAAGGCAACCAAAGCGGCATAAGGTAAATCGGCTATCCATAATGGAAGTATTAAGCCTAATGACCACCAGCTGTGTCGGCTAGCAGGCTTAAGATGATTTGCCGCCCACCAAATCACGATGATTGATAAGGTTTGAAGTGTGGTAACCCACGGGACGCCTTCAAGCTTGCCTGCTGATTGTGTCACCATGATCCCGACCTGCAAAGTAGTCACAATCAAGCCGGAAATAATCACGACCGACAAACTACTGCGTCTTGAAAAGACCACCATCAATAGCGGGAACAGTACCCACGCACTGACAGACAGCGTGATAGGCTGCAAAGGAAGGGTTAGACCATAAGTGGTCATGGAAACAAGCAAAGCTAATCCTGCTATGCCCCCCTGCGGTAAAATCCATAAAGCAGGAATTACCATTGCAAGCACCGGGATATCTCCCTCACTTAAACTGATTGCTCTCGCGCAAACAACCGCTAATAATGTGGTGATCAAGAACTGAAACGTTGTAAATACCATAGCCCTCTCCTTCTACCGATCCGTGGTACCATACCAATCGTAGTAATTAACTGGTCACCCTAGCTTGTTAAAAAACTCGATAACCTCGTTAGATTTTTTGATTGTAGAATAACTACTTATCAAAACTTCTTATCAAAAAGAGCGGCCTTGCTCTCAAGCTTATTCCCTGCGCTATTTTTGAACACTTATTTACTGTGATTGGTATTTATGAACTAGGAACATTTAGTATGGACCAATTTTTGAGCCAAATCTTTGCTGTGATTCACCAAATTCCATATGGGAAAGTAACAACTTATGGAGACATAGCACGTTTTTCAGGATTTCCGGGCTATGCGCGCCATGTTGGTAAAGCGCTGGGTAACCTGCCAGAAGGTAGCAAACTGCCTTGGTATCGAGTGATAAACAGCAAGGGTGAAATCTCTTTAAAGGGTGATTCGTTCGACCGACAAAAGCAGCATTTGGTTAAAGAAGGGGTTGAGGTGAGTGATGCAGGAAAGATCAAACTCAGAATATACAAATGGCAGCCCTAGAGCTGCCACTAATCGTCAATTCAACTGGCTAAGTTAAGCCAATCAAGATGCCTTAACAGTGGCATCGATTTCTGATTAACGAACACCAACCAAACGTAGGTCTGCTTGCTGTGTATTTTCTACATCAGTAATTACTGACTTAATAGTGTCAGTAGTGAAACGCAGTTTACCGTCAACATGAATCGATGCGCGCATGTTGTAACGGTGGTTAGCTTTAATTTTGTCGTTGTCGTAGCTCAGCTCGAATGCGAACGGTACTTGCTTACCGTCTGTGGTGAACTCTTGAGTTGCGATAACCGTCGATGGTGCATCAGCCAGTGAGATATCTTCTAGCGTAACGGTAACCACTGCATTCTCTGGCAATGCAATTCTTTCACGGTAGCTTACTGTTCCTGAAATCACTTGAGTGTTCTCTGCAACCACTTCTTGAGAAGCGCTCGTTTCTGATGTTGCTTGGCAACCAACAAGTAGGCCAAACGATACTAAAGACGTAAGAAGAATTAGAGCCTTTTTCATATTCAATTTCTCTCAACATGTTTGCCGGACTCGGCAAATCTACTCACCAATTATAAGAGAGCTTTCATATTCTGTCTTGAAACCCTATGATTTATTGACAGATATCTGACTAAGCTAAATGATTAACACCATAATCTGACACCCATTTTACGAAGAGGAATGCTGGCGATGAGTCAACCTTTACAAGAATTACTAAGTTTACTTCAGCTAGAAAAACTGGAAGAAGGTTTATTCCGTGGGCAAAGTGAGAACCTAGGCCTACCACAGGTATACGGCGGTCAGGTATTGGGACAAGCGCTTTCTGCTGCTCGTTATACCGTTCAAGACGACCGTAGTGTTCACTCGTTCCACAGTTATTTTCTGTTTCCCGGCGATCCTGAAAAGCCAATCATTTACGATGTTGAGAACCTACGAGATGGACGCAGCTTTAGCACACGCCGTGTAAAAGCGATTCAAAATGGCCGCCCTATTTTCTATCTCACTGCTTCTTATCATGGCGATGCGCCAGGGTTTGAGCACCAGATTTCAATGCCTGATATTCCGGGACCAGAGAACTTTGCCTCAGAAACTGAATTAGCGAGCCACATTGCGGAATTCTTACCAGAGAAACTGCGCAAAACCTTCTGTGGCGAAAAGCCGATTGAGATGCGTCCGGTGACGGTGGTAAACCCACTGAAACCTAAGAAGACGGAAGCGAAACAATACCTTTGGGTAAGAGCGAATGGCGCGATGCCAGACAACCACTTGATCCACCAATACCTGCTTGCCTACGCATCGGATTGGGGATTCTTAGTGACGGCGCTTCACCCACATGAAGTCTCTATCATGACGCCAAATTTTCAAGTGGCGACGATTGACCACTCAATCTGGTTCCACCGCCCATTCAAAATGGACGAATGGCTGCTTTATGCGATTGAAAGCCCAACGGCAGCGAACACTCGCGGCCTAGTGCGCGGCGAGATCTTCAACCAGAAAGGTGAGCTGGTAGCGACAGCAGTACAAGAAGGTGTGATGCGTTTTACTAAATAGCACTCAAATAAATAGCGGATAAACGCTTCTTACAAGCCCCAAATACGCACAAACAAAAAGAGGCTAGGTTTAATACCTAGCCTCTTTCTTTAATGACGCTTAAGAAAACTCGTCACGCAAAAATCAATAAAACCTACTCAACTTCTAACGTTGGCTCAAACTCGCCTTGAACTCGCGTTTTAATGCCATCACCTGCGTCTCGTAGAAGGTTAAATGGCGATAACACTACGCCTTTCACCGCGCCCTCAGCGGCTCCCTGAGCGAGTTCCTTACTCTTATCAGCTAACAAATTAGCTTGTGCCAAAATACCTGGGACTTCCGCTCGTAGCATTTCAGATTCCGTGACGATGACAGGAATAGTCTGTTCGCGGTAAGACTTACTTTCAGCGAGCATTGGTGGCATTACGTCTACGCGGTATCTCTTTAATTCAGTTAATGTTGGTGGAATAACATCGGTTCTTACCTGCTCGACTTCCGTTCGAACATTTTTCACTTCATCTAATATCGCAGGGATTTTGTTGTCGACCGAGGCTACGGTTTGATTCACATCATCGATCGTCTTTCTAACTTCTTCGACAGTGTTTAACACCTGAGGAGCAAGATCGCTGACATGTTCTGCAAGCGCTAATAGCTCTTCTACTTTGAGCCCTTTGGTGAGGCCCGATATGTCTTCGATAACTTGCGGGTAAGTATCAACGATTTCACCGACTTTATTAGTCAATGAGTAGATGGTGTAACCCAAGTAAAAAATGGCGACCGCCAGTACCAGCTGGATAGCGGTAGATACTTTGCAAACATGAATAATCCTTTTCTTTATCGCAGAGACGAGATCTAAACTGAGAAGATAGTTAAACTAAAGCGATAGTTAATCTATTACTAGGCGCAGCTTAAAGCGGCAATGCTGTCGTGTACTTCAATGGTTCCATCGCAAACGTCGAGGTCACATTAGAGATACCATCAATGCTATTCACCAAGCGCTTATAGAAATCATCAAAGCACTTCATGTCTTTAACCTGAACCTTCATCATATAATCATATTCGCCAGCCATGCGATAGAACTCCATCACTTCTGGAAATTCCGACACAGTATTCACAAAACGACCATACCACTCATGAGAATGATCACTGGTTTTCACCAATACGAACGCAGTAAAGGAAAGATCCAGTTTTTCCGGGTTCAGCAGTGCAACTCTTTTCTCAATAATGCCGTTCTCTTCGAGGCGCTTAAGCCTTTTCCAACAAGGCGTTGTAGTGAGATTGACCGCTTCAGAAATATCGTTCAATGACAGGGTGCTGTCTTCTTGCAGTAACCCTAATATTTTTTTATCTACGGCATCTATCACACTTTCACCAAATCGCATTTAAAGAGAATAATTTTCCACAATTTAAGCAAAACAAAGCAAATATGGCAAAGTTTTTCTCTCCGATTATAGATAAATTAGAACCATACCAATTACAAAGAATTCCTACACTCGATCAGGAGAACGTTTATGTGCACTGACCATCAATGGATTAACAACGCGATTCGTAAAATTGAAGCGGACTACCAACGCTCAGCGGATACGCACCTTATCAAGCTCGATCTACCAAGTATCGAAGGCATTGATGTTTACCTTAAAGATGAAAGCACACACCCTACAGGCTCTTTAAAGCACCGTTTAGCGCGTTCTCTCTTCTTATACGCTATCTGTAACGGTTGGGTTGGCCCAGAAACCACGATCATTGAATCTTCATCGGGCAGTACTGCGGTGTCTGAAGCTTACTTCGCTCGCCTACTTGGTCTTCCATTTATCGCGGTAATGCCAAAATGCACAGCGAAGAAAAAGATCGAGCAAATTGAATTCTACGGCGGCCAAGCGCATCTTGTGGACCGCTCAGATGAAATTTACGATGAGTCTCGCCGTTTAGCAGAAGAATTGAATGGTCACTACATGGATCAATTTACTTACGCTGAGCGCGCAACCGACTGGCGTGGTAACAACAACATCGCGAACTCGATTTTCAATCAAATGCAGATGGAAGATCACCCAGTTCCGGCTTGGGTAGTAATGAGCCCAGGTACTGGCGGTACTTCAGCGACGATTGGCCGTTTCATTCGCTACCAACAACATGAAACTAAGCTTTGTGTTGTGGACCCTGAGAACTCTGTATTCCACGAATACTTCCAAACAGGCAATGCGAACGTGAAATGTAGTACATTCAGCAAGATTGAAGGCATTGGTCGCCCACGAGCAGAACCAAGCTTCATTCCTGGTGTGGTTGACGAAATGCGTAAAATCCCAGACGCAGCAAGTATCGCAACGACACATTGGTTATCTGACATTCTTGGTCGCAAGGTTGGCGCATCAACCGGTACTAACATGTACGGTGTGCTTCAGCTAGCCAGTGAAATGAAAGCTCGTGGAGAAAAAGGTTCTATCGTGACTTTGCTATGTGATAGCGGTGAACGTTACCTAGACACTTACTTCAATGACGAGTGGGTAAATCTGAATATCGGTGACCTACAGCCGTACGCGGCGAAGTTAGAAGCTTTCTCGCAAACGGGTGAGTTGGCTTAAATACAGAGCAAGCACCGACTCCAAACTAAAAAGAGCCTTGATGGGCTCTTTTTGTTTATTCATTCTATTAATCAACCACCAACGAGAACAAATTACTCTGGCTTCTGCTTCGCTTCAAATGCCGCTAGTTGTTCAGGCGTCGCTTTTGGCTGATGGTTTTGTTTCCACTCATCGTAAGTCATGCCATATACGCGCTCACGAGCGTCATCGATATCCAAGTCTAAGCCTTGTTGCTCTGCTTCCGCTTTGTACCATTTACTGAAACAGTTTCGGCAGAAGCCAGCCAAGATCATCAGATCGATGTTCTGCACATCTTTATTGTTATCTAGGTGTGCTAGCAGGCGACGAAAGGTTGCTGCATCCAGCTTATCTTGTTCTTCTTGAGAAAGATCTTTGTATTTAAATTCAGCCACTTTACTTTCCTTTATTCGATTTATTGTATTAATTCGTTGAGCTCTGTTTGTTATACAAAAAAAGCCTGCAATTCTGAAGTGACCCCGTAAAGTT
>NZ_JBFROH010000047.1:0-17477 GCF_041471425.1 Vibrio sp. 10N.261.52.C2
CGAGTAGCGAGTAGCGAGTAAATTTTGAAGGGTTGGCGTTTAACGTCAATCCTTTTTTATTGCCTATAACACGGCGCTAGTAGAGATTCCCTACTCCTTCCTTCGTCAGTCTAGGGAATGACGGTTAAATATGAGTTTCGTCTGGTTTGTCATCCTCAAGAGTGAGGTACGAGCGAATTGGGGATCTCTTACCTGCTAAGCTCCAAATAACAGACACAAAAAAGCGGAGCCAAATGGCTCCGCTTTTATCGATAGAATGCAAAAAGAATTACTTCTTAGTAAGCTTCTCTTTAATACGAGCTGACTTACCAGAACGCTCACGTAGGTAGTACAACTTGGCACGACGTACTGCACCACGGCGTTTAACTTCGATGCTATCAACCATTGGAGAGTGAGTTTGGAACGCACGCTCTACGCCTTCACCGTTCGAGATCTTACGAACTGTGAATGCAGAGTGTAGACCACGGTTACGAATAGCGATTACAACGCCTTCGAAAGCCTGTAGACGCTCACGGTCACCTTCTTTTACCTTAACCTGAACTACAACAGTGTCACCTGGTGCGAATTTAGGAAGGTCTGATTTTAGTTGCTCTTCTTCAAGAGCCTTGATGATGTTGCTCATTTGTATAAATTCCTAGAATAAACTGATACTAAATTTAATAGGTTACTGCTTGCTTTTCGTTAAGAGCGTTGCTCTTTAATGAATTCAGCCAGTAATTGTTCCTGTTCGTCAGTCAGAGCTAGGTTTTCCAGGAGTTCTGGTCTTCTTAGCCAAGTTCGGCCCAACGATTGTTTTAATCGCCAGCGACGAATGTCCTTATGGTTTCCAGACTTGAGTACCGATGGTACATCTTTATCGTCTAGCACCTCAGGGCGCGTATAATGGGGACAATCTAGCAAACCATTTGCAAAAGAATCTTCTTCTGCTGAAGCGAAATCTCCAAGTACACCCGGAACAAACCGAGATACTGAATCAATCAGCGTCATGGCTGGCAGTTCGCCACCCGTCATCACAAAATCTCCAATCGACCATTCTTCGTCAACTTCAGATTCAATGATGCGCTCATCTACCCCTTCATAGCGACCACAAATAAGAAGTAAATTCTCGTTTGTTGCCAGCTCTTCAACACCTTTCTGGTCGAGTTTACGACCTTGAGGTGAAAGATAGATGACTTTCGTCTTTCCCGGTGCTGCTTGCTTGGCAGTTTTGATAGCGTCGCGCAAAGGCTGAACCATCATTAACATGCCAGGACCACCACCGTAAGGTCTGTCATCAACAGTGCGATGTTTATCATGAGTGAAATCACGAGGATTCCATGTCTCAATAGATAAAAGACCTTTTTTAACCGCTTGACCTGTTACTCCAAAAACAGTAACAGAACGGAACATTTCAGGAAAAAGGCTAATAATGCCAACCCACATGTGTTCTCTCGCTCTGTAATTTGGAGTTAGAATCCAGGATCCCAGTCAACTTCGATCCGGCGAGCTTCGCGATCAACTTTCTTGATCACTTGCTCTTCAAGGTACGGTACTAACCGTTCCTTTTGGCCAAAAGCATCTTTAAGATTTGCTTTGATTACTAGAACATCGTTCGAGCCAGTTTCTAATAGGTCAGTGACCTCACCAAGGTCGTAACCTTTAGTGGTAAAAACTTGCATACCGAACAATTCGCGCCAGTAGAATTCATCTTCTGACAATTCAGGTAACGAAGCAGGGTCAATAGCAATTTCAAAGTTAGTCATCAGTTGCGCGTCTTCACGAACATCTAATCCCGCTAGCTTACATACATAACCTTGGCCATGACGTTTCCAGCTCTCAACTTTGTACTCAACCCACTTACCCTTTAGGTTTAAATACCAAGGGCTGTAATCAAATATGCTTTCAGCATTGTCTGTGTAGGAGAACACTTTAAGCCAGCCACGAATACCATAGGTAGACCCAAGTTTACCCATGACAATTCTATTGTTTTGCTCGCTCATAGTTTCTTTACCCTTCATCGACATAAGCTATTTCTCTTTAAAAAAGAATTAAGCCGCTTTTTGAGCGTCTTTAACTAGCTTAGCTACACGATCAGATAGAGATGCGCCTTGACCAACCCAGTGGTTAACACGATCTAGGTCTAGACGTAGACCTTCTTCTTGACCTTGAGCAGTAGGGTTAAAGAAACCTACTTTCTCGATGAAACGGCCAGTTGCAGCGTTACGGCTATCCGCAACTACGATTTGATAAAATGGGCGCTTCTTTGCACCGTGACGTGCCAAACGAATGGTTACCATGTCGTCCTCTTTGCTTTCTTAATAAAATAATTAACCCCAAGTATAAGTAAATAGCTTGGGGTCTCGTGCCAAATTAAAGCCCCGGAATTTTACTCTTATTCCGGTGCAATGCAAGGGCTTTAGCTATTTTTTCACCAACATAGCTGCCGTACACTTTCTGTGACACGGCTAACACTATGAAAAGTAACGTAGCTAAAGCTTACATTTGTAGATTATCGACCAAACGGGTTAAAGCCACCACCCATTCCGCCCATACCTCCACCGCCGCCCATCATGCCTTGCATGTTGCGCATCATGCCTTTCATGCCACCTTTCTGCATCTTCTTCATCATCTTCTGCATTTGGGTGAACTGCTTAAGCATACGGTTTACATCTTGTACCTGTGTACCAGAACCAGCGGCAATACGCTTTTTGCGAGAGCCTTTGATTAGGTCAGGGCGTTGACGCTCTTTCATGGTCATAGAGTTGATGATCGCTTCCATTTGCTTGAACATCTTGTCATCAACTTTATCTTTAACGTTATCTGGTAGCTGAGACATGCCTGGAAGCTTATCCATCATGCCCATCATGCCGCCCATGTTTTGCATCTGACCTAGTTGTTCACGGAAGTCTTCAAGGTCAAAGCCTTTCTTCTCTTTGAACTTCTTAGCCAGTTTCTCTGCTTTCTCGGTATCAACGTTTTTCTGTAGGTCTTCAATAAGAGACAGTACGTCGCCCATACCTAAGATACGAGAAGCAACACGATCTGGGTGGAACGGTTCTAGTGCGTCAGTCTTTTCACCAACACCCAAGAATTTAATCGGCTTGCCTGTGATATGACGAACAGACAGAGCAGCACCACCACGCGCATCACCATCAACTTTCGTCAAGATAACACCGGTTAGTGGTAGCGCATCACCAAAGGCTTTTGCAGTGTTCGCAGCATCTTGACCTGTCATTGCATCAACAACGAACAGTGTCTCTACTGGTTTAATTGCAGTATGAAGCTCTTTGATCTCGCCCATCATCTCTTCATCGATAGCCAAACGACCCGCAGTATCGACAAGTAGCACGTCGTAGAATTTCTTCTTCGCGTGGTCGATTGCAGCGTTTGCAATATCAAGAGGTTTTTGATCAGCTGAAGATGGGAAGAAGTCTACGCCAACATCGCTTGCTAACGTTTCAAGCTGTTTGATTGCCGCTGGACGGTAAACGTCGGCAGACACAACCAAGACTTTCTTCTTGTCACGCTCAGTCAGAAGCTTAGATAGCTTACCTACCGATGTGGTTTTACCCGCACCTTGTAGACCCGCCATTAAGATAACGGCTGGCGGCTGCGCTGCTAGGTTAAGAGCCTCGTTAGACTCACCCATCACCGCTTCAAGTTCAGCTTGAACGATCTTAATGAATTCTTGACCAGGCGTTAGAGATTTAGAAACCTCAACACCCACAGCGCCTTCTTTTACGCGCTTAACAAAATCGCGGACAACGGGCAGTGCAACGTCGGCTTCAAGTAGCGCCATACGTACTTCACGCAGCGTCTCTTTAATATTGTCTTCGGTCAGACGACCTTTACCGCTGATGTTCTTCAGCGTTTTGGATAGACGATCCGTTAAATTATCAAACATAGTTTTCTCTTCGCTCAAAACTGCGACTATTACTGTGAGTATACATTAGCGCGGATTAGAGTCATACCCGTTGTAGAGCGTTAATCATCCGTGCTTGTGATGTGAGACATTATTCACTTGGAATTGAATGAGGTTCGCCATAGCCCCAAAGAGCGATGCGAGGTATAATTCGCCAATTAGTAATCATTAAAATGGATACCATGGACAGTCTTATTGCGATCGCAGCAGCCTTTCTTTATACAATGGCGATTTCCACGATCATTCCAGGTCTCGTGCACCAAACAGGAATCCGTGTAAAAACGGTGTTTATCAGCGCATTACTTGCTCTAGCTTTCCATGCTTGGTTGCTTGGCGATTTGATTTTTAATGCCAGTGGCCAAAACCTCAGTATCTTGAACGTTGCTTCATTAATCAGTTTAATCATATCTGTGGTAATGAGCGGTGCAATGCTCAAAACCCGTTTGTGGTTCATCTTGCCGGTTGTTTATAGCTTCGCAGCTCTAAATCTAATGGCTGCCACTTTTCTTCCAAGCACCTTCATCAAACATCTAGAGAATGACCCAAAACTGCTCGTGCACATCTCTTTGGCTCTATTCTCATACGCAACGTTAACTATCGGTGCGCTATACGCCCTGCAACTCGCGTGGCTTGATCACAAGCTTAAAAAGAAAAAAGCCTTAGTGATTAACCCTAACCTACCTCCTTTAATGATGGTAGAGAGACAGCTTTTCAAGATCATTCTGATTGGTAATGGTTTATTAACGGGTACTTTGCTGACTGGCCTTATCTTCGTACAAGATATGTTTGCTCAAGGAAAGGCGCACAAAGCGGTATTGTCTTTTATCGCTTGGGTTATCTACTCCATCCTTTTATGGGGTCACTACCAAAAAGGTTGGCGTGGACAGAAAGTCACTTGGTTCGCACTTGCCGGCGCCAGCATGCTCACATTGGCCTACTTCGGTAGCCGCTTCGTTCAGGAAATCATCCTGAACTAGTCTGTAAAATAAAGGCAAGGTCTCACACACCTTGCCTTTAAAATATTGAGTCCGTTAGATTCAATTGACATCTCGACCATGTTCGGTCATAAATTAATCAAGATACACAAATAGGAAAAGAATAGTTTTGGACGACATATCAACGGGTATCTTATTTGCGCTACTCGCGTGTCTCATTGTAATTTCTGGTTATTTCTCTGGTTCCGAAACGGGCATGATGTCCTTGAACCGCTACCGTTTAAAGCACTTGGCCAATACGGGTCATAAAGGTGCCAAACGCGTAGAAAAACTTCTGAACCGCCCAGACAGATTGATTGGCCTCATTCTCATCGGCAACAATCTCGTCAACATTCTTGCATCTGCGATCGCTACTATTCTTGGTATGCGCATCTACGGGGATATCGGTGTGGCTATCGCTACTGGTACCCTGACTCTCGTGATCCTCGTATTCGCCGAGGTAACCCCAAAGACTATCGCTTCTCTATTTCCTGAACGTGTCTCTTACGCCAGTAGCATCCTTTTGATGGTGCTGATGAAGGTACTGTCACCGTTGGTGATTTTAGTTAACTTCATTACCAATGGCTTCATTCGTATCTTAGGTGTCAAAGCCAGCCATGATGCAACCGACCACTTGAGCTCCGAAGAGCTTAGAACCGTGGTAAATGAAGCCGGTAGCTTAATCCCTCAACGTCACCAAGATATGTTGGTGTCTATTCTGGATTTAGAGCACGTCACCGTGAACGACATCATGGTGCCGCGTAATGAGATTACTGGTATCGACATCAATGACGACTGGAAATCGATCGTTCGTCAACTTACCCACTCGCCTCATGGTCGCGTAGTGCTGTACCGTGACCAAATAGATGAAGTGGTCGGCATGCTTAGGCTGCGTGAAGCTTACCGTCTGATGCTTGAAAAGAACGAATTCAATAAAGAAACCCTGTTGCGTGCCGCGGATGAGATCTACTTTATTCCTGAAGCGACACCACTCAATATTCAACTGCTTAAGTTTCAACGCAATAAGCAGCGCATCGGTTTGATTGTTGATGAGTATGGCGACATCAATGGTTTGGTTACATTAGAAGATATTCTAGAAGAGATCGTAGGTGAGTTTACCACCTCAATCACCCCAAGCTTATCTGAAGAGATTACTCCGCAAAGCGATGGCAGCTTCTTGATTGAAGGCAGTGCCAATATCCGAGACATCAACAAAGGCTTACAGTGGGCACTGCCTACCGATGGCCCAAGAACTCTGAATGGTTTGATACTGGAACACCTTGAAGATATTCCAGAGAGTCACCTCAGTGTTCAGGTAGCCAGCCACCCAATGGAAATTGTTGAGCTTGAAGAGAACCGCATCAAACTGGTTCGCGTGTTCCCACAGATCGTGAACGGCTAACTGAGTTATCACTGAATCTCTGTCTCGCCCTAAAATACGTTGACGAAAAAGGCCCGGTTCATTGAACCGGGCCTTTTAGTATCTAACTCGCCCTATCTAGGGTAGCTATCAATGACTAGTCGATCTTAAGCTCTTGCAGCATAGACTCTGGCAGTGCCAGTTCATCATTCTTGTTTACAGAGATGCCTGCAGCGATGATCGCATTCGCGATCTCTTTCGCTTCATCCAAAGAGTGCATTGCCGCGGTACCACATTGGTATTCGTTCAGCTCAGGGATCTTATTCTGGTTCTCAACTTTCAGTACGTCTTGCATCGCTGCCAACCAACCGTCAGCCACTTGTTGTTCTGTAGGCGTACCAATCAGGCTCATGTAGAAACCAGTGCGACAGCCCATCGGTGAGATATCGATGATCTCTACATCTGAACCGTTCAATTGATTACGCATGAAACCAGCATATAGGTGCTCTAGAGTATGGATACCTTTCTCAGATAGGATGTCTTTGTTTGGCGCAGTAAAACGCAGGTCAAACACAGTGATGGTATCCCCTTTTGGGGTTTGCATTGTTTTAGCAACACGAACGGCAGGTGCGTTCATGCGTGTGTGATCAACAGTGAAACTATCTAATAAAGGCATTGCTCTTCTCCATGACGGCTGGCTTTAGAAAAACCAGCTTCGATTGTCTTCTAGTTCTTTGCGGCACTGTTTCAGCTGCCATCCATAATCTTTTGCTTGCTGTTCGACTTTGCGCGCCACCTTAATTAGCGATGGCTTGCTGTTGTATGACTTACGCTTATAACCACCACGGCCTTCATGATAAGCTAGGTATTGGTTATATGGGTCCCATAGTGAGATGCCCAATTGACGACGCGTCTCGCTGGTATACCAACCGATGAACATCAATGCATCATCAAAGTTGGTTCTTGAACCACCGTTATTGGTCGCCTTTTGGAAGTCTTCCCAAGCAGGATCTTGAGCTTGTGCATAACCGTAGGCACTGCTTACACGCCCCCACGGTATAAAGCCAAGAATGTAATCTTTAGGTGGGCGCGCATCATGACGATAGCTACTCTCTTGTTTCACAAAAGCCATCGCAACGTTAATCGGCGTTCCCCATTCTTCTTGCATATCCAAGGCATCTTCATACCATGAAGGGTGCTCTCGAAAGATGCTACACAAATTATCTTGCTGCTTTGGCGGTGGCGTTGCACATCCAACCAACAGGCTAGAGACAACACCAACAGTCACTACAGGTAACCATTTACTACTCACTCGAGTAGGCTGACCTAATAAGGCTTGCTTCCTTTCCACCAAAGTCTCGCTATGCTTTTAAATACGAAAAATAATCCGCCAAGAAGCTATCAAAATCTTGAGTGCTTGCTTCTTCACTTTGTTGCTGAGCAATCACAGAACGTTGAACTTCTGCTTCCATCAACTCAGCTGAATATACTTTGTATTGGTGCGCTTTGTGTTGCTGAGCGTACGTTTTACCTAACGCGCAACCCACTTTACCTAAGCCGCCCAATTTTTTGGTCTCTTCTAGCAACTGGCCAGAAATAGTTAGCTCAGGGTTATCAATCCAAGCCTCAAGCGTATCGCATGTTTCTTGGTATGCACGACCACCTTGTTCAGCGTCCATCATCTCGGCAATAGAGCGCAGATCTTTGAAGACACGCTTCGCCCAATCTTGCAGAGACAATCGCTCACCATGACAACCGATTTGTAGCTCTAGACCAACCTGACGACCTTGTAGGATCACCTTGTTCCAGTTATCGCGCCAGCATTCAAGCTCGCAGTTATCCATCTCAGCAGAGTCCGTTAGCACACTCCACGTTAGGAATAAGTCTAGGAAGCGAACCTGCTGCTCATTGATACCAATTGAGCTGAATGGGTTTACATCTAAAGAACGAACCTCAATGTACTCAACACCACCGCGTGCCAATGCTTCAGATGGTTTCTCACCACTCTTCGCCACACGCTTAGGGCGGATTGGAGCGTAAAGCTCATTTTCAATTTGCAGTACGTTGCTATTCAACTGACGGTATTCACCATCAACCTTAGTGCCAATCTCGGCAAATTCTTCTGATGGTGTGCGAATCGCTTGATTCAAACCTTCAAGGTATTGGTCTAGGCTGTTGAAACCAATCTTCAACACACTTTGCGCACTGTTCGTGTAGCCAAGGTCGCTCAGGCGCAGTGCCGTTGCTTTTGGCAGATACAGTGTCTCGCCAATCTTTTCAAAAGGCAGGTTTGTCTCTCTTCCTTTGATGAAAGAAGAACATAGCGCAGGTGAAGCACCGAAGAAGTATGGGATTAACCAACCAAAGCGGTAGTAGTTACGAATCAAACCAAAGTAAGCATCTGACTTAGATTCACAACGCGCTTCTTCAGTTTGCTCTCCAAACAGGCTATCCCAAAAGCTTTCTGGGAAAGAGAAGTTGAAGTGAACACCAGAGATAATCTGCATCAGGCTACCGTAACGACGTTTTAGGCCTTCACGATATAGGGTCTTCATCTTACCGTTATTCGAGGTGCCGTATTGCGCTAGCTGAATGTAATCTTCACTGCCAACGTAACAAGGCATAGAAAGCGGCCATAGTTTTTCGCCGTCTAACTTGGTTTGCGTGAAGTGGTGGATATCAGACAACTGATTCAAAAGCGTCGGAACGTCGTTAGAAACAGGCGTGATAAATTCCAGTAGCGACTCAGAGAAATCGGTCGTTACCCATTCGTTCATCAACGCAGATCCCAAAGCCTCAGGGTGCGGCCCAGTAGCAAGGTGCCCATCTTCCGTGTAGCGTAATGTTTCCCTTTCAACACCACGACCAAATTGAGAGAAGGTCTTAGGGTTGGTTGCAACTTGCTTTAGTCGCGCAGCAAAATCAGTCAAAATTCAGTTCACTTATCTTATATTGTTCTGATTAGAACTATCATAAATTAGGTTGGAGGAGAAAAGTAGAGTCTCTTCCCTCCCCCTTTAATGTGTACTCTAACGAATGATTTCAAGCTCTTCTATTGGAATATCTAACTTTTCTAATTGCGGGCGAAGCGAAGTCGCGTCACCAACAACGATTATTTGATAATCATTCGGGTCAAACCATTTCTTAGATAGCTCGTTTAAGGTCTCTTTTGAAACCGTTTCAACTATCTGATTACGCTGTTGTAGGTAATCTTCATCAAGGCTCAATGCAACAATATTACTCAACAACCCCGCCTTTTGACTTGGCGTTTCGTATTTAAGTGCATCTTGTTGACCGACGGCAAGGCGCATAAATTTCACCTCTTCGTCAGTTAATCCACTTTGGCTAAACTCATTCAGCTCATTAATAAACTCTTGAATCGATGGAACCGTCGCATTCGCCCTTACCTGCGCGCTAAATACCACTGCGCCAGTTTCACGAGTACTTGCGAAGTAACCGCTTGCACCGTAAGTGTAGGCTTTGTCTTCACGTAGGTTCTGGTTGATACGGCTATTGAAGTTGCCCGCTAAGTTAAAGTTAGCTAACTGGCTCAAATACAATTCGCCCGTCGCATCAAACGGCAGGCCCTTACGAACCAAGCGAACAATGCTTTGCGGCGCACCCGGTTTATCAACTAAGTACAGGTGCTGACCAGAAAGCTCTTTAACGATCTGTGGACGCGTTAATGGTGCCGCATCGCCTTGCCACTCTTCAAAGAATTGTAGCTGTTTCCCTACCTCTTTCTTCGAGATGTCTCCCACAACAACAATATTGGCACCTTCTGGTGTGTAATGTTGCGCATAGAATTTTTTCACATCGTCTAAGGTCAATTTCGATAGAGATTCCTTAGTACCATCACTTGCACGAGCAAAAACAGTGTCACTAAACAGCACTTCACGGGTTGCTTGAGAAGCCATCCAACTTGGCTGCTGATGCTGATACACAACGCCTTCTAGCATCTGTTTCTTAACGCGCTCAAAATCTTGCTCATCGAACTTAGGATCGAATAGAACCTCTTGCACAATCGCTAAGGTTTGAGGCAAGTTTTTCTCTAGCGTCGAGACTGAAATATCTGTGGTGTAGCTGCCCGCACTAATGCTCACGCTGCTACCAAGTTTATCTAAGGTCGCTTGTAACTCTTCAACGGTTCGTTTAGTTGAGCCTTCTTCCATCATCGAAGCCGTTAGGTTCGCTAGGCCTTCTTGCCCTTTGCGAACATAGCGTTCGCCTGCAGGCAATTGAATTTGCAGCTGTACTGTCGGCGTTTCACTGGTCACGGTACCAATTAAGTCAGTGCCATTTGCAAAGTGCATGCGGTACAACTCAGGCATGGTCGCCTCAACACCAAAGTTCACTTCTGGCATCACACTGCGATCAAAGGTATCCGGTGCCTTTCTGAAATCCAGTTGATCTTCCGTCACCTTGCTGTATTCCGGCAACGTACGTGGTGGCGTGGTAAAGGTCGCTTCACGAACCGCCAAATCGAGCTTTTTCTTAGGAACCACACTCAAGGTAACCTTGTGCTTACCTTCGATGAAATCTTGGTATGCCTTGCTCACGCTCTCAGGCGTCACCGCTCGGATTTGATCGAGTTGTGATTCAATGCGATCAGGCTGACCATAGAAGGTTTGGTTCGACGCGAGTTGCGACACCTTACCTTTAACGCTTTGCAATGCAAAAACAGCATTCGCTTCGGCCATGCCAGTGATCTGGTCTAAACGCTCTTGCTCAACGCCCTCTTTCGAGAATTGCTCCAGGGTATCCATCAGCTCTTTATTGAGAACCGTCAAATCGCCTTTTTCACCTGAGTTGCCCATTGCATACACGTACATGGTACACGCCAACTCAGCACAATCATGGAAAGAGCCAGCGCTGACGGCCTTCTGCGTTTTTACGAGGTTTTGATATAGGTAACTGTTGGTACCTGAACCTAACACGTTAGACAATGCATTCAGTGAAGCTTGCGTCTCTTCACCGCGATACGTTGTTGGCCACCCCACCAGCACCATCGGCTGACGAATATTGTCTTCTAAGGTGATGTATTTATCTTCTGTTAGAACAGCAGGTTGCTTCTCTGCCGCCTTCACTTCAGGGCCTTGAGGAATTGAACCAAAGTACTTGTTAACCCATTCTAGCGTGTCATCAACGTCGATATCACCACCAATCGTTAACACGGCATTGTTTGGGCCGTACCAACGCAGGAAGAACGCTTTAAGATCATTCACGTCAACACGGTCAAGATCTTCAACATAGCCGATTGGTTGCCAAGAGTAAGGGTGACCTTCAGGGTAAAGCGCTTCGCCCATGCGTTCCCACATCAAGCCGTAAGGACGATTTTCGTAGCTCTGCGCTCGCTCGTTCTTGACCGTGCCTCTTTGAACCTCAAATTTCTTCTGAGAAACAGCATCCAACAAGAAGCCCATTCGGTCTGATTCTAACCACAACATTTTCTCAAGTTGGTTAGAAGGAACAGTTTCAAAATAGTTGGTGCGGTCACGGTTGGTCGTGCCGTTTAACGAGCCACCCGCTTCGGTAATGATCTTAAAGTGCTGTTGGTCACCAACGTTCTCTGAACCCTGGAACATCATGTGCTCAAAGAAGTGAGCAAATCCCGACTTGCCTATCTCTTCACGTGCTGAACCGACGTGATAAGTTACATCAACATGCACCAACGGATCGGAATCATCAGGGGAAAGAATAACTGTCAGACCGTTTTCAAGCTGATACTTGGTGTAAGGAATCACTACTTTATCTTTAGAGGGCTTAACCTCTTCTAACAGAGTGACACCTTCAGGTAACGAGGAAAAGAAGGGCGTTGAGCTAGGTACATTGTAAGAACAGCCAGCAATGGCGATAAGAGAAAATGTACCAAGTAAAACCTTTTTCATAGGTTCTCCTTAGAAAAAACCGAAGTAGATAGCAGCAAGTAAGCTATAGCGAGCGGCTTTGCCAATCGCTATCAAAATAACGCTAGGGATGAATTTCATTCTTAGCCAACCCGCAGCGAGACACAAAGGGTCACCAATGATCGGTAACCAACTAAATAACAGTGTCCAGTAGCCATAGCGACTCAGCCAAGCCATAGCCTTATGACCATGCTTTTCAGATTGAGTTCGATTAGGCAACCACAAACCAATCCAATAGTTAGTCAGGCCGCCTAAGGTATTGCCTAATGTCGCCACTAGAATGATCGATGAGGTTGAAAACTGATCTAAGCTCAATGCAGCCACAAGGCTAGCTTCTGAACCACCGGGGAGTAACGTGGCACTCAAGAAGCCACTAATGAAGAGTACCCACAGCGCCGAGTCCGAGAACCACAGCGCGATATTTTCAAAAAGGGAGTTAAAAAATTCTAACACTGCCTATCAACTTTCTTGCATTTTAAGTAGCACCTTGCCTCTGGTGTGTCCGGTTTCAACCTGCAGGTGCGCCGACTGCGCCTCGTCTAATTGGTAGATACCTTGAATTTCTGTTTTGAGTAATCCGACACTGACCATGTAAAGCATAGTGTCCATTTGCTCAGGGCTTGGTTCAACCAGCATGCCTGATGCAGTAAAACCTAATAGTGTGGCTTTTTCGCAGATAAGTTCTGCAGATAGAGTCGGCACAGTCACGACTCGCGCGTCATCTTTTAGGCACTTCAATGCATCAAGCGCGGTATCGCCGCCGACCAAGTCAATCAACACATCGACATCAGATACTCTTTCTGATGCTGGTGCAAACTTATAGTTAATCGCGTGAGCACCTAGCGTCGCAAGGTAATCAAGGTTGGCTTCGCTGCAGGTTGTGTAAACCTCTGCTTTTGCTGCCACTGCAATTTGAACCGCAAGGTGACCAACGCCGCCCGCGCCCGCCAAGATAAGCACGCGGTCGCCTTCTTTCACTTCGGCTTTGTTGAGCGCTTGTGCCGCTGTTTGACTCGCGAGTGGTAATGCAGCTGCCGCTTCTAGAGTGACAGAATCAGGAACCATACTTAATGCAGCTTCTGGAACACACACATATTGGCTGTAACCGCCACCTTGCAGTGGAAAACCAATAAAGCCAGCTACGTTATCACCAACAGTAAAGCGTTCAGCCTGTTCGCCTAGCGAGACAATTTGCCCTGAAATATCGTAGCCAGGTACCCAAGGTAGGTTATCTTTGTTTTGTGCTGCCGCCCAACCAAGGCCCGCTCGGGTTTTGACATCAATCGGATTAATGCCTGAAAAGGAAACTTTAACCACCACTTCTCCAGCCTTAGGCTCAGGGATCGCACTGGTTTGAATACTTAGGTTTTCGACGCCGCCGAATTGAGTAATCGCAATCTGTTTATTTTCCATTTCCACATTTCCTTGATTGATAAAAGCCCTAGTGAGCAAGCACCTTAATTAATAAAAAGAAAGGGATGCGAAAGCATCCCTTTGACTATAAACCATTTAATAAGGCTAAGTTAACCGCTCATTCGTAAATTGACGACCAATTAACGTAACGATACATGACCCAGCAAATCCACTAGCCCACGAGAGCTAATAGAATACCCGCCGCAACCGCACTACCAAGTACACCGGCTACGTTCGGACCCATTGCATGCATCAATAAGAAGTTCTGAGGGTTTGCCTCAAGACCAACCTTGTTCACAACACGTGCCGCCATTGGAACCGCCGATACGCCAGCTGCGCCAATCAGTGGGTTGATGTCCTCTTTCGAGAATCGGTTCAACACCTTAGCCATCAATACACCACCCGCCGTACCGATACTGAACGCGACCGCACCTAAACCTAGAATACCCAGTGTTTCTAAGTTCAAGAACGTATCCGCTTGAAGCTTAGAACCAACCCCTAGACCTAGGAAAATAGTTACAACGTTAATCAGTTCGTTTTGAGCTGTTTTTGAAAGGCGATCAACCACACCCGCTTCACGCATTAAGTTACCCAAACAGAACATACCAACTAGAGGTGTTGCTGAAGGTAGGAACAAAATCGTCATCAGTAGTACAGCAAGCGGGAAAAGAATCTTCTCGGCTTTGCTAACGTGACGAAGTTGAGCCATCTTAATTTTGCGCTCTTCAGGAGACGTTAACGCTTTCATGATTGGTGGCTGAATGATAGGAACCAAAGCCATGTAGCTATAAGCCGCTACTGCAATGGCACCTAAAAGATCCGGAGATAACTTACTCGCCAAGAAGATCGCAGTTGGGCCATCGGCACCACCAATGATCGCAATTGACGAAGCATCGGCCATCGAGAACTCCATTCCTGGAACGTAGTTCAGCAAGATCGCGCCAAATAGCGTCGCGAAGATACCAAACTGAGCCGCAGCCCCTAGCCACAACGTTTTAGGGTTCGCAATCAACGCACCGAAGTCCGTCATCGCACCAACACCCATAAAGATCAGCAGTGGGAAAATACCTGTCTCAATACCAATGTAGTAGACGTAGTAGAGCAAACCACCTGGATCAGTAAACCCAGCATTTGGAATGTTTGCTAATACAGCACCAAAACCAATAGGCAGTAGAAGTAACGGTTCAAATCCTTTACGAATTGCCAAAAACAACAGTAAGCAACCAACCAGCATCATACAGATCTGGCCGAACTCAAAGTTCGCAATCCCTGTTTCAGACCATAAGGTCATCAATCCTTCCATGGTACTCCCTTACGCTAAGCTTAGTAGTGGAGCGCCTACAGTAACTGCATCGCCTTCTTTAACATTCAATTCTTGAACGATACCACCACGAGCAGCACGAACTTCCGTTTCCATCTTCATCGCTTCTAGGATTAGTAGAACGTCGCCTTCAGAAACCTCAGTACCCGCCTGAACGTTTACTTTAAAGATGTTACCCGCCAATGGAGCTGGAACCGCTTCAGCGTCAGACGCTGCTACTGGTGCAGCCTGAGCAGGTTTTGCAGATGGCGCCACCGATGTCAGTTCACCTTGTGGGCCAACTTCAACATCGTAAACTTGACCATCAACCTTCACGCTGTAGCTTTCAATACCACCAGAAGCTTGTACAGGAGCTGCAGCAACTGGAGCCGCAACTTCTAGCGTTGGTGCAGGTTCAAATGCTTCAGGATTACGACGGTTCTTAAGGAACTTAAGACCCACTTGTGGGAAGAGCGCGTAAGTCAGTACATCATCAACCGTATCTTCAGCTAGAGAGATACCCTCTGATTTCGCTTTCTCTAACAGATCCGTCGTTAACGTATCCATTTCAGACTTAAGTAAATCAGCAGGACGACAAGTAATCGGCTCTGCACCGTCTAGAACTTTCGCTTGCAGTTCAGCATCCACTTCAGCAGGAGCTTGACCGTATTCACCTTTCAGTAGACCAGCAGTCTCTTTCGTGATGCTCTTATAGCGTTCGCCCGTTAAGACGTTAATAACCGCTTGAGTACCGACAATCTGAGAAGTTGGTGTTACTAAGGGAATGTAACCAAGCTCTTTACGTACGCGTGGGATCTCTTCTAGAACTTCATCCATGCGATCGGCGGCGCCTTGCTCTTTAAGCTGGCCTTCCATGTTAGTTAACATTCCGCCAGGAACTTGAGCGATTAAGATGCGAGAATCGACACCTTTTAGCTGACCTTCCCATTTCGCGTACTTTTTACGTACATCACGGAAGTAAGCCGCGATGGGTTCGATTTGGTCTAGTTTAAGATTCGTGTCGCGCTCTGTACCTTCTAACATCGCAACAACCGTTTCGGTTGGCGTATGACCGTAAGTACAGCTCATTGAAGAAATAGCGGTATCTAGAATGTCGATACCCGCTTCAACGGCTTTAACCGCTGTTGCAGTCGATAGACCAGTTGTCGCGTGGCTATGCAGTGCCAGAGGAACGTCACACGATGCTTTGATACGTGTAATCAGCTCTTCTGCTTCATACGGCTTTAATAAACCTGACATATCTTTGATACATAGTGAGTGACAACCTAGGTCCTCTAGGCGCTTAGCCAAATCAACCCAAGTATCTGAATTGTGGACCGGACTGGTTGTGTAAGACAACGTACCTTGAGCGTGGCCACCAACGTCGATCGTTGCTTTCACTGCTTTTTCAAAGTTACGCACGTCATTCATCGCATCAAAGATACGGAATACGTCCATGCCGTTTTTATGGGCACGTTCAACAAATTTTTCTACTACATCATCCGCGTAGTGACGGTAGCCCAATAGGTTTTGACCACGCAGTAGCATCTGCATTGGTGTGTTTGGCATCGCTTTTTTCAGCTCACGCAAACGCTCCCATGGATCCTCGCCAAGAAAACGGATACACGAATCAAACGTCGCGCCGCCCCAAGTCTCAAGTGACCAGTAACCGACTTTATCCAGTTCTGCCGCAATTGGCAGCATATCTTCGATACGCATACGAGTAGCAAATAGTGACTGGTGCGCGTCACGAAGTACCACATCTGTGATAGCTAGTGGTTTAGACATGCTCATAAACTCCTTTTTAATCCTTTAAATACTACTTAGCAGTAGACGCACGGTATTGATGAACCGCGGCCGAAATTGCAGCCACTACCTGTGGACTAACAGCTGAAGGGTTTGATTGTGATTTTTGAATTTTTTTAGGTGCTGCGATCGGCTCTGGTACTTCTTCTGGTACCAGTTTTGACATCAACCGAACGAGGTAAACTAGAATAGTTAGGAAAATAAAGACAACGGACATCCCCGTTATCATTAGAGTCGCCGCATCTCCTAGCAGGCTTCCAATATTAGTCATGTTGCTTCCTTTCTTCGTCATCCTGACATACGTACAGGATTTCAGCGAATAGTGATCCCGACCCATGGATTATCTCGATTGGTAAAAGTTTGTCAATTTTGTTTAAGGTTCTGTTACGGATAACGCACACATAAGGTTAATTATTCGCCTATCAGATCACATAAATCTGTCAAATACGTCATTTTTAGATATTTAAACTGTGACTTAAACGGGGCTTTTCTGGGAATTGATATGAGAAAGGTGGAATAACAAAGAAGCAATCAAGAACTACTTTAAATACAACAAGTTAAACAACGAACAAATTTAACATTGTCGCAACAAATTTGCAGCAGACATAAAAAAAGCCTCGTATAAACGAGGCTTTTTCTAATAATGTGGCGCGCTCTGGAGGATTCGAACCTCCGACCGCCTGGTTCGTAGCCAGGTACTCTATCCAGCTGAGCTAAGAGCGCACGGTTTTAATATCAATTCATTGTTACTAACAACAGATCAATATAAGGATTTCATTCTTATAAGAAAAAAGCCCTAAATAGTGGCGCGTCCTGG
>NZ_JBFROH010000048.1:0-27330 GCF_041471425.1 Vibrio sp. 10N.261.52.C2
TTGAATTACGCAACAAAGCCCCCTAAAATGCTCCCTTGAGGATATAATTGATCCAGCCAATAGTTACAGTCTCTCTCCGTACCTTGGATAGGCATTATCCATCCAGTTCTGCTGTAGATCTTTGGGGGTTCCGAGCCTTCTTCTTGCCCAGCACCCGATAACAAATACTGCTGTTTGAACAAATTGGCTTGCTCTAAAATCCGCTTGCTCGCGACGATAAATGCCGTGTTAGTCGCTTCTTCTTCTACCGTTTTGAATGCCGAAAGCACACCGACAATAAGAAAAAGAATAACCACTGTCCAAATAACAAAACGTGAGCTTTGTAGGTTATTTAGCATTCCCTAGCCTTTGATCGCATCCAACATTCCCCACATCGGCAAGAAGATACCTAGCGCCAAAATCAGCACCATGCCTGCAACGATGGTTAACAAAATGGGTTCAATTCTGGCGGTTAAGGTTTTCAGATCGTAATCGACTTCGCGGTCATAAAAATCAGCCACTTCAAGTAATAGCTCATCAATACGACCCGTCTCTTCACCGACGGAGATCATTTGTATCACGAGCGGTGTGAAAATTTCGCTGTTAATCGCGGTCGACGAAACCGTACTACCGGCTTCAATGGCCGATTTCATGGCTTGAACTCGCAACTCTAGAAAACGGTTATCTAAAGCTTCCGCCGAAAGCGCTAGCGACTGGTTCAGTGGAACACCCGCTTTAAGCATCAAAGCAAAAGTACGCGAGAAGCGTGACAACAGTGCTCGATTCACTACCCCGCCAATGACCGGCATTTTTAAGCGTAATCGATCCCACTTTTCCAAGCCTTTGTCTGTCTTCACCCAAGCTTTAAAAGCGAAGATAAAACCAAAGATCACTCCAAGCATTAAGCCCCAGTAATTCACAAAAAACTCAGACATACCAATCAAGATACGAGTAGGCAGCGGCAAGTCGACACCAAAGCGCGCAAACATGCTTGAGAACTGTGGAATAACCTTGATGTTAAGAATGAACATTGCAATCAAGATAAAACTGATCACGAATGTTGGGTAACGCATCGCAGTCTTAATTCGTTTGCGAGTCTCAACTTCTTGTTCGTAATATCCAGCTAATTGCAGTAAAGCCTGATCTAGACGGCCTGTGTTTTCACCAACGCCAATCATCGAGACAAACAACGGACTGAATACCTTTGGGTGCATCTGCATTGACGCCGCTAAGCCGCGACCATTGGTTAGCTCAGCAACCACCTCTTCCAAGGCGGCTTTCAGCTGCTTATTTTCGCAGTTTTGAGTGAGGCCTTTCATCGATCTTAATAGTGGTACACCCGCTTTGGTTAGGCTGTATAACTGTCGACAAAACAGAACCAACACCTCTAACGGTACACTCGGAAAGAACAGACTCGATACATCCATATCTAAGACTGAACCACCACTTTTGCCCAGTTTGATAGAGGTTGGAATGATCCCTTTACTCATCAAGCTTTCAGCAGCAAGATCTTCGTTATTCGCGTCTAATTGCCCACTTACTTGACTACCATCAGAGCTGCGACCTACATAACGATACGTTGGCATATCATTCTACCCCTACAGATAAATTGGGTCAGTGGCACCGGACGCATCACCTTCGCCAAGATGCATTATCTCATCAAGACTCACGACACCTTGCAGAGCCAATTCCATCGCAGAAGCCAATAACGGTTTATAGTTTTCAGACTGTCTCGCCTTTTGAGCAAAACCTACCGCATCATTAGCTCTCAGCGCATCCATCATGTTTTGCTCTAGCTCCAACATTTCAAATACACCAATTCGCCCGCGGTAACCGGTTAAGTTACAGTTCTGGCAACCACGGCCTTTCATAAACGGCACACCTACTTGGTTAGGGAAACGGACGCTCAGCCATTGCTTGCGAGGTTCATCTAACTCATCCTCAACCTTACAATCTGTACACACTTTACGAACTAATCGCTGTGCGACTACTGCTCGAACAGCGCTCGCGACCAAGTAACCCGGAGCACCCATATCCATCATACGCAACGCGCTGTCTACCGCATCATTGGTATGTAACGTACTTAATACTAAGTGGCCGGTCAGTGCAGCTCTCAAGCCTATCTCAACGGTTTCGTGGTCACGCATCTCACCGATAAGAATAATATCGGGATCCTGACGTAGAAAGGTTCTCAAGATAGTAGAGAAATCGAGATTGATCTTAGGGTTTACCTGAACTTGATTCACACGAGGTAGGCGGTATTCCACCGGGTCTTCCGCAGTAATGATCTTTTTACCCGGTTCGTTTAATTCACTTAACGCGCCGTATAAGGTTGTTGTTTTACCTGAGCCGGTTGGGCCGGTAACCAAAATCATGCCATGTGGACGGCGCAATTGTTGACGCAGACGAACCAACAGATCACTCGGTATGCCCGACTCTTCTAGTTTACGTAGGCCTGCTGACTGGTTAAGAAGACGCATAACCACTGATTCACCGTGCTGTACTGGCATGGTCGACATACGAATATCAACCGACTGACCTTTAGCTCGGATATTAAAGCGACCATCTTGAGGAAGACGTTTCTCTGAGATATCGAGGTTTGCCATCAGCTTCAAGCGCAGTACAAGTGCCGAAGCAATATTCACCTCATTCAGCAATGTTTCATGCAGCACACCATCAATACGCTGACGAAGACGCAATACGTTTGAATCTGGCTCGATATGAATATCCGAAGCGCCAACCTGAATAGCATCTTCAAATAGCGAGTTGATCAGCTTAACGACGGTAACTTCATCACTGTCTTCTTCAGCGATATCGAAATCAAAAGCATCATTAACTTGGTGTTCAGCGTGAAGTTGCTCAGCAAACGAGGCAATCTCTTTGGTTCTTCGATAATAGCGATCGAAGCCATCAACCAATTGCCTTTCTTGAGCAACAACGAATTCAAGCGCGTAATCGCCGAGCTGACCAAGCAAAGACTCTTGGGCAAACAGATCCGCAGGGTCACTCATTGCAACACGCAAAGTGTCACCTTGGCGTCCAATAACCAATGCACGAAGGCGACGAGCATGTACTTCGGGTAAAAGCTGTACTGCTTCAACATCGACAACGGCTCGGCTTAAATCAATAAGAGGAATCGCTAACTGCTGCGACAAAAAGCTCAGCATTTGCTGTTCTGACAAGAAGCCAAGCTCAATTAGCGCATCACCCAGCTTACGCCCAGTACTTTTCTGAGCGGCCAGTGCTTGTTCAACTTGAGCCTCAGTGATAATGCCTTCTTCGACAAGCAAATCACCAAGTCTTTTTCTTAATCTAATTTGCATCGCCGCTCTCCTCTAAAGCATTGAGTATTTTTAACCGGTCACGCACAAAGCTTTGTGATTGAGATGAGATACCGACTCTGGTTAACGCACCTTGATATGATTCTTTTGCTGCAGCGAAGTCTAACTGGCGTTCTTGCTGAATCGCTAAGCCCAACCACCAGCGAGCGTTATCTGAATCGACCTCAACCAACTTTTGGTAACTTTCCAATGCCACTTCTTCTTGCTGACTCTTTTGACTCAAGGCCGCACGCATCGCCAAATAATTTTGGGTAGGGTTCGGTGGTAAATGTATTAACGGACTTAAAGCCGCTTCTGATTGATTCGCTTTTACCAGCAGTTTTGATAACCCTAAACGCAGTTTTTCACTGTTGATGTTGAGCTTGATACCAGACTGATAAAGCTCATAGGCTTTGCGAGTATCGCCTTTACCAAAATAGAGAATCGCAAGTTTCTGACGGACATCTTCATTTCGTGGCGTGTAGCGTAGAGCTTCAGTGTAGCCCTTCAACGCACCAGTAAGATCGTTCGCATCAAGCGCTTTCTGAGCTCGACCTTGTGCATTCACAGATAGCTGTTCCGGAGTTAACTCAACCTGTTCGATCAACATTCCGCTATTTTCTGAATCACCAGAGGCTACAGGCTCATTAGAGATAGACGCAGGGGCTTTTTTTGCCACACTAGCAACGTAAATCGGTTGGGGAATTTCAGTCTTAGTCGTTTCAGGCACGCTTAGAGCTTTAGCCGGTGTTTGTTGTTTTGTCGCTTTTGGGGCAGACATAACAACTGATTCGGAAACACTAGGCTTAGATTGAGCGCTTTTTGCCATCGCAGTGTTTTCTGTTGAAAGGATCGCAGAGTCTAGTGTCACCAATTTCTTAGTTGGCGATGAGATAGGTTGAGCAACTTCCTGAATGCCATTTGAATCATCAACGACAGAGACTTGAACCTGTAAATATCGAGTTGAGATTGACTGCTCAACAATAGACTGATCAATCACAGGGCCTTGCGATATCGCCCAACCGCCCATCGCTAAGCTCAAAGTAAAACCTGCAACAACCCAAACTAGGGGGGAACGCGTTTTTACTTTAGGTACGACTGCCGCTTCAATCGAAGTCGCTGACTTTTTCTTTGCCAATTCAGACAAGGCGTTGTTAATGACGCTCATAATTAATTCCAACCCCACAGTATTGGCGTTTTAAATTTAGGCTTACACACATCGTACGTTTCATGCATAGCTGAAAAAAGATGTTGGTTGTCGATACTTTTCTTATCTTCACTGAACGAAAGCAATAGAGCCTTATGGCAAAGTTGGTTTATCAATCTAGGGATACCTAACGACGAACGACAGATCGCCTTTTTTTGATTCAAGCTGAATAACTCAGGACTGCCACCAGATTTAGCGATTCGATTATCAATATAAGCCACCGTTTCATCGAGATTCAGCGGTCTCAGTGTCGAACTAAATGTGATTCTTTGGCGAAACTGCCTTAGGTGATAAGCCTCTAATCGAGCATCCAATTCTGGCTGACCTAATAGAACAATCTGCAGCAGTTTTTTATCTTCCGTTTCAAGGTTACCAAACAACCTTAATGTTTCGAGCGCTTCATCCGATAGAGCCTGAGCTTCATCAAGAATAGCCACCACTCTTAAACCAGAATTGTGCAATTCAATGAGCTTATGCTGAATGTTATCAACCAAGGTTGCTTCATTATCGACAGCTAAACCAAGCTCTGTTGCAACCGCCTGGCGCAAGTCTGCTCCTGATAACACAGGGTTTGGTAAGTAGATCAGAGCTGTACAGTCATGTAGGTGATTGACCAACATCCGGCAAACCATGGTTTTTCCAGTGCCTACCTCTCCGGTCACCTTAATCACGCCCTCGCCCATTTCCAACGCCGAGATTACCGTCTGAATCGCTTCGAAATGAGGCGCTAAACCATAGAAGAAATCGGTATTCGGCGTTAAGGTAAATGGCAGTTGTTCAAAACCAAAGTGAGCTTGATACATACGACGACCTAGCTTAGTGAGACACTGCCACTCTATATTGAGAAAGTAAGCAATTACTCTTCATCAGGGAACCACTGCTGAAGAAGATCACGTGAACGCTCCAACTCATTTTGCCAAGTATTCACACCCACGATCGTTGGCTTAAGTAAGATCACGAGCTCAGTTTTTTGCGTTAACTGATTGGTATTACGGAACAAATGACCTAAGGCTGGAATATCACCGAGGAATGGAACTTTAGAGGTCACATCACTGGTGTTGGATTTCATCAAACCACCAATAACAACCACATCGCCATCTCGAGCTCGAATCACTGAGTCAGACTCACGAATAGAGCTTTTCGCCAAAGGAAGCTGCACCACACCCGTTGTAGAACCAAGGTTGAGCTCTTTCACTTCTTCCTCGACCTCAATAACGGCTGGGTGAACATGTAAGAATACGCTACCTTTATCATCTATCTGAGGGGTCACATCTAAGGAGATACCCGAAAAGAACGGAGTTAACTCAACCTCAGGTGCGACGTTCGCGTTGTCACCACTGCCTACCGCGCTAGATAAATCCGTCACGTAGTATTCGTCAGTACCCACTTTGATAACCGCTTTCTGGTTGTTTGCAGCTGTGACTCGTGGGCTTGATAGAACGTTCAGGTCACCTTGAGTATCCATAAAGCTCAATACCGCTTCAAAACTGCCATCTGAGATCGTTACGTTGGTTTGCCCGCCTAACAAAGAGCTGATCGCATCTAATGGAGGCAAAGTTCCACCAGGTCGATCAATTACCACACCGCCGCTGCCAATCGACTTAGATAAATTAGACCAGCTAATACCTTGTTGGTAACCATCACTCAAGGTTACTTCCATGATTTTGGCTTCTAGGATAACTTGACGCTGCAGGCGTTTTTGAGAAATACCTAAGAACTCTCGAACCTCACGAATTTCGTCAGGGTAAGCACGCACTGTAATCACACTCGCTTGCGGGGTCACGACAACGCTTTGCCCATCTCCCGAGCCAATTAAGTGAGCAACCGCCGCTTCAAGCTGTGGCCAAAAATCACTTTCAGAGGTCGTTTCAATCTCTGTACCACCATTCGATGTCGAGTTTGATGAATTAGAAGAGTTAGATGAATTTGACGAGTTTGAGTTCGAGTTTGAAGAGCTCGATGAATTCGAATCTGAGTTAGAGATCGTGCCGGTGGTGATCGTCGTTAGTGAGCGACCAGAACGCTTAACTTGTAAGTAATCGACAGGGATCGTTACGGTGCGAAGACCGGCAGGATAAACTTGAATCACTTTGCCACGCTTTTCAATATCGTAGCCATACATATCTTGAGCAACAGCCAGTACCTCATCTAACGTCACGTCCGTTAGATTAAGCGTAAGGTTTCCAGACACACTTGGGTGAATAGCCGCACTATATTCCGTACCTTTCACTAAGCTGGCAAAAAAAGTTCTCGCTTCAACGCCTTTTGCCTGAATACGAAAACGCTTAACCGTTTCCATCCCCGGAGACATCGAGTCAGAATTAAGCTGAGGCATAAGGTCATCTTGAACCGACGAAGGCAGCTCATGAAGCGCTCTGCTATTGGCTTCATTAATTGATTCGTTTAAAGACTCTTTAATCTCAACAGGATCTCTATGCCCCATCGAACAGCCGACTAAAGATGACACTAGGATTGCTACTACAAGTTTACGCATGTCTTCACTCTAACCTTAATTATTCTTAACATCTAAAGAGAACATCTCTAATTTCCACTGCTTAGAGCTTCTCTGCAGAGTGACGTATTCTGGATCTATGTTCTTAACTCGGTACCCTCTGATCGTTTCCCCTTGTCCGAGAATCTGACCATTCATAATCGCATAGCAAGGCGTATTTCCCTTACACACGATGCTTTCTAAAGAAGGCAAGCGATAACGAGTTGGTGCTTTCTTAGCAGGCGCCGTTTTCTGTTGAGGTGAAAGCCAGCCTAATGGCGCCGTGGGATCTTGCTCAGCCCACACAAAAGAGCTACTAAATAGCAAGGACAACAAAAGAGTTCTAACCACCGATAAACTCCTGTCTAGTACCTAATGTGTAAACCTCGAACACCAGTCGAGCTTTAGGATATTCTTCTACTGAGTATTCAAATGTGCGCCAGTAGTAACTCACAGGTAGAGACTCAAGTGCTTGAAGGTAAGCTGAGATATCAAAGTAACTGCCGGTTAGCTCCATTCTTACAGGGTGAAGAAAGTAGCCTGAATATTCGCTGGTCTCTTTATTGTTCGAAATCGCTTCTGGTTTTAATGACTCTAGCGATTCAAGCTTTAGTCCATTACCGGCGTTAAGAACGCTCTCCAGTAACTGCGACATTTGAGAAGGTGTGATTAATCCATCAACAATCTGAGAAAGCTGAAGAGAGAGATCTTGGCTCTCCACCAGCAGCTTTTTGTACTCTCGATTAATTTCTTTGTCTGGGTCTTTGTTTAACTGAGCTTGCAGAACAAGTAACTCACCTTGCTGCCTTTGATTCGATTGAGTCAGGCTGCTCGCCTTGGCATTTTTAGCTTGTAGATCGAGATACGCAGGCTCAACCAATAAGGTGAACAACAACATCGATAGGCCAACAAAACCACACACAAAAAGTAGCCATTTTTCTCTTTGACTTAATGCAAGAAACTTATCGCTCAGCTGGTTCCACTGCTGCATTATTTACTCTCCCGACGAGTACTTAGCTCAAACGTCACCACATCCTGATCATTACGGCCAATTTTTAGTTTTTCAAAAGTGCGTCCGACTAAATTAAGCTCACTTTTAAACTGACCAATCCAGTTCGGAACGACATTTGCGTTACGAGCCAAGCCACTAAGATCTAAAGTATCGTGGGTCATGTAGATGTGCGAAAGAGAAATGTCATTTCGGCCTAATTTAGCTAAGGAATTCATGACGCCAGAATACCCGACTTGTTGGGATTCGTCGTATTGTCCAACAGCCTTCAAAGCCTCTTTTTTAGCCTCAGTCTCACGTTTGAGACGCGCAACCGCCGCGACTTTCTCTGGAGACGGTTTATGCTGAGTTAACTTACTATTCAATTGGTTAACTTGCTTGTTAAGTTGATTCGAGTCTTGTTGCAGGGCTGTTAGCTCTTTATCTAGATTAGAAACTTGATACTGCATTGCGAAGTAACCACCAAGCATCAAAACACAAACTACTCCCCAGCTCGCAACAACATTGGTCAGCGTAAAATATTCTTTTTTAGGCTTAAGGTGTTCAGGGTAAAGATTGACCTTAAACGTCTCTTTTTCAGCTGCAAGTTTAAGCAACAAACTCTCTGAATTATCACGCTCACCTTCAACCAACAGTGAAACTGTCGAGCTCAATGTACTGTTTAAGGCACTTTGTAACTCTGCTTCATCTTCTTCGTCACAACAGATTTTAAGCTGGTGAAGCTGGGTGCCTTTAATTTGAGAAGAAAGGTAATCAATCGAGCGTTGAAGCTCTAAAGCGAGGCCATCTAACTGCAGAGCACTTGACGCAACACCCGTTAAAGGTGGCACAACACTGCGGATGGTTCTTTGAAAACAAACGGTATTTTCGACAAACGCACCCAATTTAAAGTGTGAATTGACGCTACGTTGTAAAAGAATGAAATTAGACAGTTCGCCTGCACTGTAACCCCAGATTTCATCTTCAGGAGCAACACCTATTAATTCAACCTGAGCCGAATTAGTGATATTCAAAAGCTTGTCCAACAGCTTTTTAGGCAGGACATATACTTGCAGCTTGTTCGACGTTGGTAACGCGACCGCACTCGCAGTAATTTCCGTGACTCTTTCTGAAACAAGATCTTTGAGTAAAAAAGGCAGTGCTACCGACCATTCACTCTCTGGAATGTCCGGTTTATCAATTTGGTAGGTTTGGTAGTAGTTAGCACAGACAATCAGTTGGACGCTATTACTGGTAAACGCCTCACTGCTAAGCGATTTTTTTAGCGCACTCTCCCAGTCCCCATTAACCACGGGAATGCTGGCTACTTGAGGATCTTGTTCTGTCGATGAAATATAAATGGCGTCATTGCCCAGCAAGACAACTTGCGAGCTACCTTTATTATTCGTTGGCTTTATTTTGTCTAAAATCGCTTTAAAATTCATTCTTAACTACTACTCTTACGCCATCGATTTCTTCGTCCAACTTTGACAACAGATTCCGCTTTCGCGGCTTTTTCTGCTTGATTAGGCAAAGGGATAATTTGTTGTTCTTCGTCGAAATATCTCCCTTGATAGCCGTTAATGCCTAACTCTATCAAGGTATTCTTTTCTTGTTTTGTCTCGACTCCAACGGCAATAACTTGAGTTGGAGAATCACCACACGCCCCAATTAAGCTTCGAACAAACAGTTGGTTCTCATGCCTTTGATCGATTTTCTTTATTAGGCTTCGATGAAGCTTAATATAACTAACCTTCAAATCCTTTATATAGTGAGTGCTAACAATGGTTCGCCCAGCTTGGCCAACCACAACTTTACACCCTAAACCTCGCAACATCTTTGCCACCGGTCTCATATAATCAAGATGAGCAATCAAGTGCCCTTCTGAAAATTCAAACGCAAGCTGAGAGCGGTGTTGAGCAGAGAGCTGTAACAACTCACTCCTAAACCACTTAAAGTGCTGTTTATTAGCAAACGGGGTAACATTCAGATTCACTGAATAGTTGATAGGTTGAGTTGATTCTTTCAACGATTTCAACACAACCTTTAGAACCGATTGGTCCATTTGAGCTTGATAACCCACTTGCTCTACCGCAGGCATAAATCGAGACGATTTCAATAAACCTTTGTCAGGATCCTGAATTCTAGTAAATATTTCTCTATGCAATTCATTAACTTGACCAGGTTCCGGCATAAGATAACACCGCTGAGCAAAGATTACTAAATTTTCAGGAAGCAGCGCTTTATCAAGTAATGTTCTCCAACGAACACTGCCTCTATCAAGCTCATTCTTATTCTCTTTCGGGTAACGGCTCCAGTTATTAATACGCTCTAACTGAGCACTCTTTAGTGCCGTTTCCGTTTCATCCATGATCTGGCTATGACGCTCACCTTCGGTATACATGGTCACACCAATATGACACCAGTTATCCGACTCTAAAGGCTCTGGCGGAGTTAGCTTATCTAACTGCCTTAAACACTGAGCAGCCAAGGTCGCAATATCTTTTGCGCCCTGATGAGGGATAAATACAGCAAAGTCCGCTTCGTAATAGCGAGAAAAAATGACATCGGGATAGCGTTGAACGATATTCGACAGTACTTCACCGACTTCAATAATAAAGCCGTCTGTGGTTTGCTTATCGTTAGCATCACTAACTTGCTCCCATTCGTCGATACGTATCAGTAACACACCGCCTCGAGCACCACTTTCATGCAGTGCCGATTCCAGCTTATTATCGAATAAAACTCGGTTTGCCGTTCCCGTGAGTTTATCTAGGAAAGTATGGGTACGAATAAAGGTATCAAAGCGACTTCGTTCTTGACGAGCATCTTGTAGCTCTTCAATCAATACATCTAAGGCTTCGCTTGCGGTATAAGGCCACTCTCGCTCATCTCCCTTTGCATGAGCTTCAACCTGACCGGCCAAGATCATTCTTCCTCGCTCTTCCAAGATTTCAGAACCCATGAGTTGTTCTTTCAACCAACGAACACCGCGAGCAAGACAGAACAGAACCAATGCGACAGCCAAAGTAATTGACCACATCGCTTCCATTGAGTAGTTGTAGCCAATATAAGGAGGAAGTGCTTTAAATTCGATTCGGTAGCCTTCATTACGCTCTAAAATGAAGCTTTTCTCATAAAGACGATTGGGATCAATTTGTGGGGAGGTATCTTTGAAACGATAAACGATGCCGGTCTTGTTCGAGAGTTTCATCTCAACAATATTGCTCGCCTGCAACATCTTAGGCATCCAACGCTGCATTGAATACGCGGCGTCAGGGTCTTCCATCTCTTTATCTACAACGTCGACAATGCCAACCAAATAATGGTCTAAATATTCCTGTCCAATACGCTTAAAGGAAAGTGTGCCACCAATAAAAAGAATGAACATCGCGCTGATCACTATCACGGTGACAAATGCGACCAATCGAGTGCTCAATTTTAGTGTCGGGGTATATCTCATGAATAACGAAATCCTTTTCAACTCACATTATACCGTATTGCTACTTATACTATAAATTGACGTTGTAAATAAAGCGTTAAGAATTGTAGGTAACAAAAAGCCGCGATGAACGCGGCTTTTTCCAATTTAATACTGTCTTTATAATATATTAAAAACAGGGATTAAAATGGGATGTCATCATCAAAATCCATTGGCGGCTCATTATATTGAGGTTGAGCCTGCTGAGGAGCTTGTTGAGGTGCTTTTGGCTGCTGTTGAGCGGGAGCACTGTATTGTTGTTGCTGTGGCTGCTGTGGCTGACCCCAACCACCTTGCTGTTGGTTGTTACCCATGCCACCTTGAGCAGGAGCACCACCTTGAGCACGGCCGCCAAGCATTTGCATTACACCATTGAAGCCTTGAACAACCACTTCAGTTGTGTAGCGATCTTGACCGCTTTGATCTTGCCATTTACGAGTTTGAAGTTGACCTTCAATGTAAACTTGAGAACCTTTACGTAGGTACTCACCAGCAACTTCCGCAAGCTTGCCAAACAGAGCAACACGGTGCCATTCTGTTTTTTCACGCTGCTCGCCAGTTGCTTTATCACGCCATGACTCTGACGTTGCAATGGTAATGTTCGCTACTGCGCCGCCATTTGGCATGTAACGAATTTCAGGGTCATTACCTAGGTTACCCACTAATATAACTTTGTTAACTCCACGGCTAGCCATGATTTGCTCCGTCTAAATTCATAGTCTCAGAAAATTTTAGCGCACAAGAATAGCATGCTTTTCTACAGTGATAAATCGCATTCCTATTCTCTCCTCACTACAAAGAATAAAAACGTAACAAATCATGATATTCAGAGCGATGTTGCTTTTTTCTCCACTTACAAACCACTCATTTACTTTGATAATTGATATTCAACGCAAGTCACTATCAAGGCGCTAGAGAAGCTAAAGCCTGCATGACAACGTGGAATCTAATCCCACTCAAACAGGACGTTTCAATGAGAAAATCAAGATACGCTCGCACTTTACACTTTCTGTGCATCGACCCAAACGATACCTATCTACATGTAAAAGAGATAGAAAAGCATTTATCTATTGTTCTCTACAAAATGACACCCGACGAATTAATGCTAGTTGATAGAAAGCGGAGTAACCGGATCTTGCTCGTCGATTACAGAGAGGTACCACAACTACTGATTATTTGTCCTAACCTGACTGTTATGTGGAAAAATCACGAAATCATTTTATTCAATGTCCCCCAGCAACTTCCAACCTCAGAGCTTCTTACCTATGGGGTACTAAAAGGACTCTTTTACAACACTGAACAAAAGGACAAGATTGCTCGTGGTCTTCAAGAAGTCATTGATGGCGATAACTGGCTGCCAAGGAAGGTAACCAATCAACTGTTGTTTTATTATCGCAATATGGTCAATACCAACACCACACCAACCAATGTTGATTTAACCATTCGTGAGATCCAGGTGATTCGCTGTCTTCAATCCGGGTCTTCAAACACACAAATCGCCGATGACTTGTTTATTAGTGAGTTCACGGTTAAATCTCACCTCTATCAAATATTCCGTAAGCTTGCGGTAAAAAATAGAGTTCAAGCGATAGCATGGGCAAACCAGAACCTGCTTGCATAATCGACCCACCTCTTAGTCTGACGATAATTTTGAGGGAAGCTCTAGTAAACCATGGCTATTGTTGCTGAATTTTCGACATAACTTATGCTAGAGTTGCCCTCAGAAATATCAACCACTCAGGTTGAATCAATAATTATTATAGATAAAGGGTCTTATCATGATCAAAAAGTGCCTTTTCCCGGCAGCTGGCTACGGTACACGTTTTTTACCTGCAACCAAGTCAATGCCTAAAGAAATGATGCCTGTAGTAAACAAACCTCTAATTGAATACGGTGTAGAGGAAGCTATCGAAGCTGGTATGGATGGAATGTGCATCGTTACTGGACGTGGTAAGCACTCGATCATGGATCACTTTGATAAAAACTACGAGCTTGAGCACCAGATTAGCGGCACCAATAAAGAAGACCTATTGGTTAATATCCGTGAAACGATTGAAGCGGCAAACTTCACCTACATTCGTCAACGTGAGATGAAAGGCCTTGGCCATGCTATTTTAACGGGTCGCGAACTTGTAGGCGATGAACCGTTCGCAGTAGTACTTGCTGATGACCTTTGTGTGAACGAGCAACAAGGCGTGCTAGCTCAGATGGTTGCGCTATACAAACAGTTCCGCTGTTCTATTGTTGCTGTACAAGAAGTTCCAGAAGAAGAGACTCACAAGTACGGTGTTATCTCTGGCGAAATGATCAAAGATGACCTTTTCCGAGTTGATGACATGGTAGAGAAGCCAGAGCAAGGTACAGCACCAAGCAACCTAGCGATCATTGGTCGTTATATTCTGACTCCAGATATCTTTGAATTAATCGAGCAGACAGAACCAGGTAAAGGCGGCGAAATCCAGATCACTGATGCATTGCTAAAACAGGCAAAAGCAGGCTGTGTATTGGCTTACAAATTTAAAGGCCAACGTTTTGACTGTGGTAGTGTTGAAGGCTATATCGAAGCAACAAACTACTGCTTCGAAAACCTATACAAGAAAGACCAGCAGCAAATCGAGCTAGGTAAACACTCGACCAAGAAAGAAGCATAACGACTGGTTAATCACTAACGTTACTGATTTTAGAAAGGGCGACTCTTTGAGTCGCCCTTTTTGTTTACTGTTTTTTTATCCAGTAAAACTTTGCACAAATCTCACTCTATGTAATACTTTAGCCACTTAAAATTACATGGTCTATTGAGATGGATAAAATAGAAATTAGAGGCGCTCGTACGCATAACCTCAAAGACGTCAACCTAACCATTCCACGTGACAAACTGACTGTCATCACCGGATTATCGGGTTCAGGAAAGTCGTCACTTGCGTTTGACACACTCTACGCAGAAGGTCAGCGTCGTTATGTTGAATCTCTGTCTGCTTACGCTCGTCAATTTCTATCTCTTATGGAAAAGCCTGATGTCGACCATATTGAAGGTCTATCTCCAGCTATCTCAATAGAACAAAAATCGACTTCACATAACCCTCGCTCAACCGTCGGTACCATTACCGAAGTCTATGATTACCTCAGATTATTGTATGCGCGAGTAGGCGAACCTCGCTGTCCAGACCACAACATCCCTCTAGCAGCACAAACCATCAGTCAAATGGTCGATAAGGTCTTAGAACTGCCTGAAGGCTCAAAGATGATGTTGATGGCACCGATTGTCAAAGAGCGCAAAGGTGAGCATGTTAAAACACTGGAAAACTTAGCTGCGCAAGGCTTTATCCGAGCCCGAATTGATGGTGAAACCTGTGATCTATCCGATCCACCAGCACTTGAACTTCATAAGAAGCACACCATTGAAGTTGTGGTAGACAGATTCAAGGTTCGTCCTGATCTTCAACAGCGTTTAGCCGAGTCATTCGAGACCACATTAGAGCTCTCTGGCGGTATCGCTGTCGTCGGCTGGATGGACGAAACGGATCAAGAAGAGATCGTATTCTCTGCTAACTTCGCTTGTCCTAAATGTGGTTACAGCATGCAAGAGCTTGAGCCTCGCCTGTTCTCATTTAATAACCCGGCAGGAGCATGTGGTACGTGTGATGGTCTTGGTGTTCAACAGTATTTTGATCCAAGCCGAGTGATTTTAGATGAGAACCTAAGCATTGCTGAAGGTGCGATAAAAGGTTGGGATCAAAAGAACTACTACTATTTCCAAATGCTAACGTCGCTGTCAGAACATTATGGTTTTGATCTGTATGCGCCATTTAATTCTCTACCGAAAAAGACTCAAGAGATCATTCTAAAAGGATCAGGTCGTACTGAAGTGGAATTCAAGTACATCAATGACCGAGGTGATATTCGGGTTAAGCGTCATCCATTTGAGGGCATTTTAAATACCTTGGAGCGCCGTTACCGTGATACTGAATCGAGCGCAGTGCGTGAAGATCTTGCTAAATACATCTCAACCAAATCGTGCTCTAGCTGTGATGGCACTCGCCTGAGATTAGAAGCTCGTAATGTTTTCATTGGTGATACAACACTTCCGGAAATCGTTGAACTTAGCATTGCTGACGCACTACAATTTTTCCAAGAATTGAAGCTAGACGGTCAACGTGGGCAGATCGCAGATAAAGTGATGAAAGAGATCAATGATCGTCTGCATTTCTTAGTCAACGTTGGTTTGAACTACCTTAACCTATCACGCAGTGCTGAAACGCTGTCTGGTGGTGAGGCGCAACGTATTCGTTTGGCGAGCCAAATCGGTGCCGGTTTAGTTGGCGTTATGTATGTACTTGATGAGCCATCAATTGGTCTCCACCAGCGCGATAATGAACGTCTATTGCAAACCTTAATTCACCTGAGAGACTTAGGTAATACGGTACTTGTTGTGGAACATGACGAAGATGCAATTCGTTGTGCTGACCATGTTATCGATATCGGTCCAGGAGCAGGGGTGCACGGTGGTCACGTGGTGGCAGAAGGTACCATGCAAGACATCATCGAAAACCCGAACTCTTTGACAGGCCAATACCTGAGCGGTGCTAAAGAAATTGCAGTGCCTGAAAAGAGAACGCCTATCGACAAGAAAAAGGTCGTCGAGATCGTTGGCGCAACGGGGAACAACCTAAAGAATGTGACCGCGACAATTCCTGTTGGCTTGTTCAGTTGTATTACGGGCGTATCAGGTTCGGGTAAATCAACGCTTATCAACGATACCTTCTTTAAAGTCGCCCACACTCAATTAAACGGTGCCACGACTGCAGTTCCAGCAAAGCACAAAAAGATTAAAGGGTTAGAACATTTTGATAAGGTAATCGACATAGATCAAAGCCCTATCGGTCGTACACCAAGATCAAACCCTGCGACCTACACAGGGATTTTCACCCCTATTCGTGAACTATTCGCGGGCACTCAGGAATCACGTTCTCGTGGTTACAAGCCAGGTCGATTCAGCTTTAACGTTCGTGGTGGTCGTTGTGAGGCTTGTCAGGGAGACGGCGTAATCAAGGTAGAGATGCACTTCTTACCCGATGTGTATGTGCCTTGTGATGTGTGTAAAGGTAAGCGCTATAACCGTGAGACTCTAGAGGTCCGCTACAAAGGTAAAACCATTGACGAAGTTCTAGAGATGACTGTGGAAGATGCTCGTGAATACTTCAACCCGGTACCTGTTATCGCTCGTAAACTGCAAACTTTAATGGACGTTGGCCTCTCTTACATTCGCTTAGGGCAAGCAGCTACAACCTTATCTGGTGGTGAAGCTCAGCGTGTTAAATTAGCGCGTGAACTGTCTAAACGAGACACGGGAAAAACCTTATACATTCTCGATGAGCCAACAACAGGCCTTCATTTCCACGATATCCAGCAGCTACTGACGGTATTACATAGACTGCGTGATCACGGTAATACAGTTGTCGTGATTGAGCACAACCTAGATGTCGTTAAAACAGCAGACTGGATCCTAGATCTTGGCCCAGAAGGTGGGCAAGGTGGTGGTGAGATTGTTGCAGAGGGTACACCTGAAGATGTGGCGTTAGTCGAAGGTTCACACACTGCTCGCTTCCTTAAGCCTATGTTAAATTTGAAGTAGGTGTAAAATAGCGCCCTGCGGGCAGACAGAAAAATGTTAAAGTAACAGAGCTTGTTTCAGAAGGAACAAGCTCTGTTTTTATAAGGTTAGGGATTTATGGCAACAATACACACTAGCGGTACTCAGCTAGAAAATCAGGTCACTCAGCTACCACTCAACAAAGCATTTCTGGCTTCTTTAGCTGTTGTATTCTTGTTAGCTATGCATTTTTTTATGCCGAATCCTGGTGGTTCGGGCCTTGCTCTATCCTTTAACCCTACCACTTGGCTAGCGCTAAGCTTCACGCTAGCGATTGGCTTTTACCAACTCGCGACCAATCGAGTACTCAAGTATTCCAAATTAACAATTGGCTTGTTGATTAGCTGCATCATACTCACACTACCCATTTTATACAGCAATGCTGCACCTCAAGGAGCGTCAGGACGCTTGCTTGGATTGTGGACGGGCTTTGCCTTATTAGTGGTGCTGCAGCAATTTAAGTTCAGCAATAAACACAAGCAACGTATGTTGTGGTTCATTGTACTTGCTGTTGTTATACAAGCACTATTTGGCTATGTGCAATATTTCTTATTAGAACCTGGCAACCTATTTGGCTACAACACTGCTGCAAACCGACCATATGGGATATTTCAACAACCGAATGTAATGGCAAGCTTTCTTGCTACTGGTTTTGTGCTGTCCGCTTACCTTTTAGCAAGGCAGCCGGCTAAATATAACCATAAGATCAGCGAATCATTCCTACTGTATTTAACTCCAACCTTAACCGTGCCCTTGCTGATCATCATTGCATCACGTACCGGATGGTTGGCCGCTGTCATTGGGTTTATCTGCATTCTGCCCTATCTATACAAGTTCTCGACCAAGAAACGCTTCTACGGATGGTGCGCATCAGTGCTCGTCGGTGTCGTCGTCGCTTTTTCGGTGATCAGCCTAAGTGCGACTGATAGCCTCGCTAACAAGAAAGCGAACCTAGAAAGCCCGCGCGCTTATACGTTCCCGCAAGCTTTAGATATGATGATCGAAAAGCCATTTACAGGTTATGGTTACGGGAAATTTGAGTCTGAATACACGCTATACACAGCTCGCCAGCATCAACTCAACCCAAATTATCATCCCGGCCTTCCTTCAATGGATCACCCGCACAATGAATTCCTGTTTTGGGGGGTTGAAGGCGGAATAGTACCAATCATCGGGATATTGCTTGCTGCGTTCTTAGTCATGTCACGTATAGCAAACTCAGCGAAGGGAACACGTCTAGCCCTGCTCGCACTATTTATACCGATACTCTTACATTCTCAGCTCGAGTACCCTTTTTACCACTCAGCGATTCACTGGATAACCTTTATCATTTTGATTTACTGGGTCGATCAACGAGCTTCTCGTCACTATCAACAGCCGTTTAGTATCGTTAGTAAAACCCTGTTTAGAGTGTCTAGCTTGGTGGTTCCGATCTTGGTGAGTTTCTATATGTTGAGCGCCCTGCACACCAACTATGTACTGACTAAGTTTGAACTGTCTAAGCCGAAAAATCCGGACATTCTTAAGCAGGTAACGAACCCAGTGGTGTGGAAAGATCGCTACGATTGGGATATATACAGCACTTACCTTAATATCGGCCTCTACAAAGCCGACCCGAGCCTTATACAGCCTTACATCGATTGGTCACTGGAGATCATTAAGAGCAAACCAAGACCGGCTTTCTACAGCAATCTGATTCTGGCGTATCAAGGCCTAGGAGAAGAAAGTAAAGCAGAGCAAATTCGTAGCGAAGCGAACTTTTTATTCCCTAACAGAGACTTTTCAAAGGTTCAGTATAAGAAAGTGTCACAAGCAGAAGATAACGTTTCGTCTGCAGAATAATGTTAAGAATTCGCAACGCAAGCTTCACTTAGTAGGCAGTAGGAGCTTGGGGTAGATACAAAAAAGCGCACGATCTCTCGTGCGCTTTTCTTTTTAATTTCAGTTCATGCAGCTACTTCAAAACATCTTTTAGCGCTTTTAGGCACAACGCGACATTCTCTTTACGAGCACCGTAACCCATTAGGCCGATACGCCATGCCTTACCAGCCAAAGAGCCAAGCCCAGCACCGATTTCAAGATTATATTCTTCTAAAAGCTGCGTTCTGATCTTAGCCTCATCAATTCCTTCTGGGAAATAAAGTGCATTAAGCTGCGGCAGGCGGCTCTCTTCATCAACCACAAACTTTAACCCTAGAGCTTCTACGCCTTCTTTAAGCTCTTGGTGCATCGCATGATGACGAGACCACGCATTATCTAAGCCTTCATTTTTCAACAAAACCAGCGACTCATGCAGAGCATAAAGGCTGTTCACGGGTGCGGTATGGTGGTAGCTACGCTTACCTTCTCCACTCCAGTAACCTAATACTAAACTTTGATCCAAAAACCAGCTTTGCACTGGTGCTTTACGGGCTTTCATTTTATCAACCGCACGCTGAGAGAAAGTCACTGGAGATAGCCCTGGCACACAAGACAGACACTTTTGGCTGCCAGAATAAACCGCATCAAGCTGCCACTCATCAACCAGCAATGGCACACCACCTAATGATGTCACTGCATCAACAATCGTTAACGCATCAAACTGACGAGCGACAGCAGAGATAGCTTGAGCATCAGATAACGCTCCGGTTGATGTCTCTGCATGCACAAATGCAACAGCAACGGCATCGGGGTTTTCTGCCAATGCTTGTTCTACCTTTTCAACTGAAACGGGCTTGCCCCATTCGTCATCAACAAGGATGGCTTCGCCACCACAACGCACCACGTTTTCTCGCATACGCTCACCGAAGACCCCGTTACGACAAACAATCACCTTTTCACCAGGCTCAATCAAGTTAACAAAACAGGTCTCCATACCCGCACTGCCCGGTGCAGAAACGGCAATCGTAAATTCGTTTTCAGTCTGAAAAGCGTATTTAAGAAGCTGTTTAAGCTCGTCCATCATCGCAATAAACAGCGGATCTAAGTGACCTATGGTTGGACGGCTCAAAGCCTGTAACACTTGAGGTGAGATATCTGAAGGACCAGGTCCCATTAACGTTCGGTGTGGTGGATAAAAGCTATCGATAGCAGTAGTGAGTGGTAAATTAGACATGTACATCCCTTACGTTAATGTTGTGAACAATCCACCCTAAAGCAAATTGATTACCTCAGCAATTAGCCATAAGTATTGAGGTCAAACCACTGTCACATAATTGTTAAAATTATTTTTCAATTATCTCAAGTTACGGATTGACATTGTTACCACAAAAACGTTCAATGAAACGGCTATCTAGCAGAAGAGGAGCACTGCCCAGGCAGATGTTTTGTGGAACCGCATTTCCAATACAAAACATTTATGGGGAGCAGTGCCGAGATAATAAAAGGATGCAGGACCTTTATTATCGGTTGAGCGGGCTGAATCCCTTCAACTGTCGCCATTTCTATATGGTGAAGAGCTTCTGAGGTTACTATTCTAATAATTCCTCTCTTTTTGCTCTAAAACTCTCTTCGAAAAACATCGGACGTTGGATTACCCAACCGTAATTTTATTTTAGGAAGTCGTGGGAGATATATCGTGAGTGCATCTAATGTAGCTGGTTCTTTTAATGTCGCTAAGTTTGGTGGAACAAGTGTTGCCAACTTTGAAGCAATGAGCCGTTGTGCTGCCATTATTGAAAACAACTCAAACACGAAACTGATCGTGAGTAGTGCATGCTCTGGTGTCACTAACTTGCTGGTTGAACTGGCAAATGGTGTTCAAGATAAAGCACGTCGTCAGGAATTAATGGCGCAATTAGCGGAGATTCATAACGCAATTCTTGACCAACTCGCAGATCCAATCAGCATCGAAAAAGAAGTTCACAGCATTCTTGATGACATTGCGAGCGCTGCCGAGGCTGCATCATTCCAAACAAGCACTAAACTGACCGATCACCTTGTCGCATGTGGCGAGTTGATGTCGACACACATCTTGGCTCAGATCATCCGTGAACGAGGCACTCCTGCTGTTCGCTTTGATATCAGAGATGTGATGCGCACTAATGATGATTTTGGTAAAGCCGAACCTCAACTAGAAGATATTGCCGCTCTAGCGCAAGAGAAACTTATTCCACTTTGCCAACAACAAGTTGTCGTTACACAAGGTTTTATCGGTGCTGATAGCGAAGGCAACACCACGACTTTAGGCCGCGGTGGCAGTGATTACTCAGCAGCATTGATTGCCGAATCTGTAAAGGCGATTGGTCTAGAAATCTGGACGGATGTTCCGGGTATTTACACCACTGACCCTCGTATTGCACCTAAAGCTTCTCCTATCCCAGAGATCAGCTTTAGTGAAGCATCGGAAATGGCAAACTTTGGTGCGAAGATCTTGCATCCATCGACTCTAGTACCTGCATTACGCCACCAAATCCCGGTATTTGTCGGCTCTTCTAAAGCACCAGAGTTGGGTGGAACTTGGATTCGCCAACAGGTGGAAAGCTCTCCACTATTCAGAGCCCTTGCCCTTCGCTGCAACCAAACTATGGTTACGCTACGCAGTGCTAACATGTTCCATGCCTATGGCTTCTTGGCAAAGGTGTTCGAGATCCTTGCTAAGCATAAGATCTCGGTCGATCTTATCACTACCTCAGAGATCAGTGTGTCACTTACTCTGGATCAAACGGATACCTCTGGTGGTGCCCCTGAGTTACCTGAAGCCGCTCGCATTGAGCTTGAGGAGCTGTGTTCTGTAGATATTGAACACGACCTATGCCTTGTTGCTCTTATTGGTAACAACATGAGTGAAAGCAAAGGCTATGCAAAGCAGGTCTTCGGCACTCTTGAAGACTTCAACCTACGCATGATTTGTTACGGTGCAAGCCCACACAACCTGTGCTTCTTACTAAATGAATCTGTTTCTAAGTTGGCGATTCAAAAACTGCACCAAGAATTATTTGAATAGAAAGTCCGTTTATCATCGACAGATAAATCACAAATACAAAAAGGGTTGCTATTTAGCAACCCTTTCTCTTTTTACTTTACGAATCAAAGCTCGTCGTAGATTCAAACTAGTTAATGTTTGGACCTAACCACTTCTCGGCTTCTAACATATCCCAACCTTTGCGGTCAGCATAGCTATCCACTTGATCCTGTTGAATCTGTGCAATAGCAAAGTATCTAGCATCAGGGTGTGAGAAATACATACCAGACACTGAGGCACCAGGCCACATCGCGTAGCTTGTCGTTAATGACATATCGATTGCCTTTTCAACGTCCATCAGCTCCCACAACGTACCTTTCTCTGTATGCTCTGGGCAAGCAGGGTAACCTGGAGCTGGACGAATACCTTGGTATTTCTCTCGAATCAAATCGTCGTTAGACAAATTCTCATCTGGCGAGTAACCCCAAATATCCTTTCTCACTTCTTTATGCAGATATTCCGCGAACGCCTCAGCCAATCGGTCAGCAACCGCCTGAATCATAATCGCGTTGTAGTCATCGCCTTTCGCTTTGTATTCATCAGCCAGCTCTCGCTCACCAATACCACCCGTAACCGCAAAGCCACCAATCCAATCCGCTTTACCGCTTTCTTTTGGCGCAATGTAATCAGACAAACAGTAGTTAAAGCCTTTTGGTTTCTCTGTTTGTTGACGAAGATTGTGTAGAACTTTTAGAACTTCGGTACGAGATTCATCGGTATACACCTCAATATCATCACCAACACTGTTCGCTGGGAACATGGCACACATGCCACGCGCTTCAAGTAATTTCTCTTTCTCTACGCGATCCAGTAAATCATTAGCATCTTTGAATAAACGTTTTGCCTCTTCACCCACTTCCTCATGATCAAGGATTGCAGGGTATTTACCAACCAATGACCATGTCATAAAGAATGGAGTCCAATCGATGTACTGACGCAAAGTTGCCACATCAAAATCACTGAAGATATGAACTCCCGGCTTAGCGGGTGCCGGTGGCGTATACGCATCCCAATCGATAGCAACTTTATTGGCACGAGCTCTTTCAAGCGTGACAGGCTTGGTACGAGGCTTCTTACGATTGTGCTGATCTCGAACGCGATCGTAATCGATATCCAGCTTCTCAACGAAAGCGGGTTTCAATTCATCAGAAAGTAGTGAAGTACAAACACCCACTGCACGCGAGGCATTATTTACGTATACAACAGGTTCTGAATAATTCTGCTCAATCTTAACTGCTGTGTGAGCTTTAGATGTGGTTGCGCCGCCAATCAGAAGAGGCAGCTTGAAACCCTGTCTCTCCATTTCTTTAGCAACATGTACCATTTCATCAAGAGACGGTGTAATCAGCCCAGACAGGCCAATAATGTCGACATTCTCTTCTTTCGCTACCTTGAGAATCTTCTCGCAAGAAACCATCACACCTAAGTCGATAATTTCGTAGTTATTACACTGTAAAACCACACCAACGATATTTTTACCGATATCGTGAACGTCACCTTTAACGGTCGCTAACAAAATCTTACCGTTAGTTGCGCCCACTTCTTTGGATGCATTAATGAATGGTTCTAAATGGGCAACCGCCTGTTTCATCACACGCGCAGACTTTACAACCTGTGGTAAGAACATCTTACCTTCACCAAACAGGTCACCAACAACGTTCATTCCGTCCATTAGAGGACCTTCAATCACTTCAATAGGACGAGAGGCATTAACACGAGCTTCTTCGGTATCTTCAACAATAAAGTCGGTGATACCTTTTACCAAAGAGTGCTCCAAACGCTTCTCTACAGGCCAAGTTCGCCACTCTAATGCAGATTTATCTTCAACCTTACCAACAGCACGCTCTAGGTATTCGGTCGCCATATCCAGCAATCTTTCAGTCGAATCATCACGACGGTTTAGTACCACATCTTCAACAGCATCACGCAGATCTTCTGGAACATTATCGTAAATTTCCAACTGACCAGCGTTTACAATGCCCATATCCATACCGTTTTTAAAACAGTGATATAGGAATACCGCGTGAATAGCCTCACGGACGTAGTTATTACCACGGAATGAGAATGAAACATTCGACACACCGCCAGAGATCATCGCATGCGGGAGATCGCGTTTGATGTCTCCTACTGCTTCAATGAAATCAACCGCATAGTTATTATGCTCATCGATACCAGTAGCCACTGCGAAAATATTCGGGTCAAAAATAATATCTTCTGGTGGGAAACCGACTTCATCAACAAGAATGTTGTAGGCATTGGTACAGATTTCGACTTTACGCTCTCGAGTATCAGCCTGCCCGACTTCATCAAACGCCATCACGATGACAGCAGCACCATAACGACGAACTAATTTGGCTTGCTCAACAAACTTCTCTTTGCCTTCTTTTAGAGAGATTGAGTTAACGATGCCTTTGCCTTGAATACACTTTAGGCCAGCTTCGATAACTTCCCACTTAGAAGAATCGACCATAACAGGTACTTTCGAGATTTCAGGTTCTGAAGCACATAGATTCAGGAATTTAACCATACACGCCTCGGCGTCTAGCATCCCTTCATCCATGTTGATATCGATAATTTGAGCACCATTCTCGACTTGCTCTCGAGCTACACTCAAGGCTTCGTCGTAGAGCTCTTCTTTGATAAGGCGCTTAAAGCGTGCAGAGCCGGTAACATTGGTCCGCTCACCTACATTCACGAACAAAGATTCTTTAGCTATCGTCAGTGGCTCTAGTCCCGAAAGACGACAAGAAACTGGTAAGTCTGGCAATTGACGCGGCGTTACACCTTCAACGGCCTCAGCCATTTGACGGATATGCTCTGGAGTAGTACCACAACACCCACCAATTAGGTTCAAGAAGCCACTTTCAGCCCACTCTTTAACATGTTCAGCCATATCCTCAGGAGAAAGGTCATACTCGCCAAATGCATTAGGCAAACCCGCATTAGGGTGAGCAGAAACATTGCACTCTGAGATACGAGACATCTCACCGACATACTCACGCAGTTCATCAGGGCCCAATGCACAGTTCAATCCAAATGAGATTGGTTTTACATGACGAAGGGCGTTGTAGAATGCTTCTGTCGTCTGTCCTGAAAGGGTACGACCTGATGCGTCAGTGATGGTACCGGAAATCATCACTGGAAGAGCAATACCCACCTCTTCAAAAACAGATTCAACGGCAAAGGCACACGCTTTCGCGTTTAACGTATCAAAGATAGTTTCAATAAGAATTAAATCTGAACCGCCCTTAATGAGCGCGCGAGTCGATTCAGAATAGGCTTCAACCAGTTCGTCAAAGCTAACATTACGGTAACCTGGATCGTTTACATCAGGCGAGATAGAACAAGTTCGGTTGGTAGGGCCTAATACACCCGCGACGAAGCGAGGTTTATCTGGGGTCTTTGCAGTCCATTCATCAGCTGCTTCACGAGCAAGCTTGGCAGCAGCAAAGTTAATCTCTTCACTAAGGCTTTCCATATCATAGTCGGCCATAGCGATGGTTGTAGCGTTAAAGGTATTGGTTTCGAGGATGTCAGCCCCAGCTTCCAAATACTCCATATGGATATCTTTGATAAGCTTAGGCTGTGTAAGAACTAAAAGGTCATTGTTGCCCTTCAAGTCACTGTGCCAATCAGCAAAGCGTTCACCACGATAGTCTTGCTCTTCCAATTTATAATCCTGAATCATGGTGCCCATGCCACCATCAATCAGTAAAATTCGTTGCTTCAACAGAGCGTCAATCTTTTGCCTTACATTACTTCCCACGGTACAACCTCATTCCTTTAATTATCCCTCCATCCTATCACACATTAAAAAGGAGTCTAGACGTCTAAAAAAGGAAATTGATTACTGAGTCATGACAAAAAAATGTTTGCTATTTGAGCATGAGACAACGAAAATTCATATTCATACTTTGTTACATGTTGGAATCCCAATGTCGGTCTATTACACCTTATGCTTCTTGTCCGCTGCAGCCATGCTTATTGCTTTCGTGAATACAAAAATTGGTAAAATGCAGACAACCATCGCCATCACAGCTGGCTCAATGATGTTATCTCTATTAATTATCATTGCGGGACAAAACAATTGGTTCCAATTGGCTGACATCGCCTCAGAAACCGTTGCCAGTATCAATTTTGAAGATTTCCTTCTAAAAGGGATATTAGGATTCTTACTATTTGCAGGCGGTTTGGGAATCAAATTACCAAACCTAAAAGACCAGAAATGGGAAATAACAGTACTCGCGTTAGGTGCTACGCTGTTTTCAACATTCTTTATCGGTTTTGTGCTGTACGGGTTTTGCCAGTTCATCGGTATTCAATTTGATCTGATTTACTGCCTACTCTTTGGCTCGCTAATCTCTCCAACCGATCCCATCGCCGTGCTAGCAATAGTAAAGAAACTCGACGCTCCCAGAAGAATCTCTACTCAAATCGAGGGAGAATCTCTATTCAACGATGGTTTTGGCTTAGTTATCTTCGTAACCCTATTTACTATCGCATTCGGCACAGAAGCGCCAACCGTCGGTAGTGTGACCATGCTATTCGTTCAAGAGGCGATTGGCGGCATTGTCTATGGTTTTGTTTTAGGTCTTGTATTCCACTACCTAATCAGCAATACCGATGACCACTCGATGGAGTTGCTATTAACCATCGGCATCCCAACTGCTGGTTATGCGTTTGCTGAAGTTCTACATGTATCAGGCCCATTAGCGATGGTGGTATCAGGTATCATGATTGGTAACTGGACTCGCTTTATCGGATTCTCGAAAGAGAGTGAAGATCACCTAGATCATTTCTGGGAGTTGATAGATGAATTCTTAAACGGCGTATTATTCCTATTAATTGGTATGTCGATGCTGCTATTCAAATTCCACCAAGAAGACTGGATCTTAATGGCATTCGCAGTCCCTCTAGTATTGAGTGCACGCTACTTGAGTGTTTTCTTGTCTTACATCGGATTTAAACGCTTTAGAACTTACAACCCATGGTCGATTAAGATTCTAACTTGGGGTGGCTTGCGTGGTGGTCTAGCTCTAGCGATGGCACTTTCAATCCCTTCAGGTATCTGGGTAATAGAAGATAAGGCAATAGATGTTAAAGAGATAATCCTTGTTATGACCTATGCCGTAGTAGTGTTCTCGATTCTCGTTCAAGGCTCGACGATCACTCCTATGATAGAAAAAGCGAAGCAAGCTGAGAAAGAGCTAGATTAACATCTAAAAAATTAAACTAGGCTGCCTAATTTAGGTAGCCTTTTTTATGGTTCATC
>NZ_JBFROH010000049.1:0-34480 GCF_041471425.1 Vibrio sp. 10N.261.52.C2
CTTAAACCCACTGACCTGCTGCAAAGCCAGAACTCCAACACCATTGGAAATTATAGCCGCCTAACCAACCGGTTACGTCCATCACTTCACCAATGAAATAGAGGCCAGACACGCTCTTACATTCCATGGTTTTTGAAGATAGGTGATTGGTGTCCACACCGCCTAGAGTCACTTCCGCTGTTCGGTAACCTTCCGTGCCGTTTGGCGCAATTTTCCAGTTCTCTAAATGCTCTACAATGTCATTCAGCTGTTTTTCATTGAACTGCTTGAGCGGCTTGTCTTCAAGCTCTTTGCGGTCAATCAGTACTTCTACAAAACGCTTTGGTAATGCTTTCGCTAAGGTGTTTTTCAGGCTCTGATTTGGGTGTTTCTCTCGAGAGTTTTCAAGTAGTTCAGCAACGTCCACTTCTGGTACTAGATTAATCGAAACCGATTGACCCGCTTTCCAGAACGAAGAAATTTGCAATACCGAAGGACCAGATAAGCCGCGGTGGGTAAACAGCAACGCTTCTTTGAATAAGGTGCCGTCTTGCGCGGTGATCTCGGCAGGAATCGCGATTCCTGAAAGCTCAGCAAAGGCTTCTTTGTCTTCTTTATGTAGAGTGAATGGCACTAAGCCTGCGGTAGTTGGTATCACAGACAAACCAAACTGCTCGGCAATCTTATAGCCAAATGGCGTCGCGCCTAGTTTCGGCATCGATAAACCGCCCGTCGCCACGACAAGTGAGTCACACTCAACTTCGTCGGTATTAAGGTGCATCTGAAAGCCAGCGTCTGTTTTTTCGATGGAGTGAACATCACAACGGTAGCGCTGTTCAACTTTCGCTTGCTTACACTCTTCAAGCAACATGCTCACGATGTCTTTTGCAGTGTGGTCATTCACACAGAACAATTGGCCGTGGTCTCGCTCTTCGAACTCAATACCGTACTTGCTCACCATCGAGATAAAATCCCAGTTGGTGTATTGAGATAAGGCTGACTTCACGAAGTGAGGGTTGTTACATAGGAAGTTGTTGGCTGAAACATCATAGTTAGTGAAGTTACAACGGCCGCCACCTGAGATTAAAATTTTTCTGCCTGGTTTCTTTGCATGATCAACCACCAGCACTCGTCGGCCACGTTTACCCGCTTCCGCAGCACACATTAAGCCCGCGGCGCCCGCACCAATTACGATTACATCAAACTTTTCACTCATTGGGGTTCTGCTTTCTTCACTTTTGCACCTCGAGTACGCCCTGTTCTCGAAATGCCATCAATAAAAAAGGATGTGCATAAACAGCACATCCTTACTAATTGCTCGCTATTCTAGCGGCAATTTTAAACTTTGCAATTGATGTTCAATTGTACAATTTGCAGACAGCAGCAAAACCACTACTTGGCTTAGCGAACCAACAACCGAAGCTTTACACCAAAACCTAAACTCTACTTCACACGTACTAAATAACTTAGACGATGAAAGAAGACAGCAAGGTTACACCTAGCAGAGCGGAAGAGAGTATGAATAACTGTCTTACGCGATCGCACTTCGAAGTGAAAACTTCGTCATGATGATGGTGATACTCTTTGCTTTTGATGTAACTGAACAGGCGAACCTGTTTGGTCATATTGCCATGGGTTGTGAAAAAACCGCCTCCGTCTACTTGTTGATAAAGTAGAGGATGCGCTTCTCGCATAATATAAATGAGCGTTCTTAGCGCAGTAAAGTAACGCGCCCAGTTCACGCAAGTCACAACCATTAGTGCAAATAGAATAGTGTCGCCGCTGATCATCCTTTCCTCCCTACATCTTCATAAGAAAACTCAAAAGAAAAAGATAATCAGTGTCTTTTTCGTACTACCTAAACGGCAGGAGCTTCCATAATTGAAGATGAACCATCTTTTGCCAATTGCGCTAGGTCTTTATCAATAAAAAACAGTGCTTTACCGTCTTCACCAACAAGCTCTAGCTTATCCAATACACCTTTAAACAACTTCTCTTCTTCGTGTTGCTCTGCAACGTACCATTGCAGGAAGTTAAAGGTTGAGTAGTCTTGTGTGCTGAAAGCAACGTGAGCCAATTTGTTGATCTTTTCAGTAATCATCTGCTCATGTTCATAAGTTTCACGGAACACTGCACCAAGGCTTTCGAATTCGTGTTTCGGTGCTTCAATCGAACCCAGAATTGGCATTGCACCGGTTTCGCTTACGTAAGTGAAAAGACGCTGCATATGTTCCATTTCTTCTACTGCATGAACACGCAGAAACTCTGCTGCACCTTCAAATCCTTTGTCTTCACACCAAGCACTCATTTGTAAGTATAGATTGGATGAGAAAAATTCTAGGTTAATTTGATCATTCAGTTGCTCAACCATAGTTTTTGACAGCATTTAAGACTCCTAATTACATCCTCAATTTTCTCTACTATATCACTATTTAATGAATATCTCGCAGGCCATTAGTTAACCAATATTTCGAGCTGTCATTACGCAAGACAGTGGATATGAGATCACTTCAGCAAAAAAAACCATCGCATAGTGCTAATCTTAAATCAGACAATGAATAAAGGAGGTAGCGATATGAGTTACAAACATATTTTGGTCGCGGTCGATTTATCAGAAGACAGCAAATTAATTGTGGATAAAGCGGTAGCATTGGCTAAGCCATTGGAAGCCAAAGTCTCTTTTATCCATATCGATATTAACTACGCAGAGCTGTATACCGGCCTGATTGATATCAACATGGCCGAAACCCAGCACAACGCGATGGAAGCGTCTCGTATTCAGCTGCAAAATTTTGCGGAGCACGCCCAATACCCGATCACCCATACCCTAGTAGGCAGTGGTGATTTGAGTCATGAGCTGTGTGACACCATCAACGAGTTCAATGTTGATCTCGTGGTTTGCGGTCACCATCAAGACTTTTGGAGCAAGCTGCTCTCTTCAACACGCCAACTGATCAACGCCTCTCCGGTTGATATGCTGGTCGTGCCTCTAAGAGATTCAGAAGACTAATGATTTAAGGTTAGGTAACATACAGCTCATATCTTATTAACGAAGTTTTACTATGAGCTATTTAGCTGGTGTTACCCTCCTATGGGCCTTCTCCTTTAGCCTGATCGGCGTTTACCTTGCGGGTCAGGTTGATTCTTGGTTCTCTGTTTTAATGCGTGTTGCCCTTGCTGGCGTCGTATTTCTTCCTTTCCTAAAGTTTCGCGGCGTATCGCGTAAGCTGATCGCTAAATTGATGGCAATTGGTGGTATCCAGCTTGGCCTGATGTACTGCTTCTACTATCAGTCTTTCTTACTGCTATCCGTTCCTGAAGTCCTTTTGTTTACTGTCTTTACCCCAATTTACGTCACGCTTATTTATGACTTTCTCAAAGGGCAATTCTCTCCGTGGTACCTAGTGACAGCGGCAATTGCGGTATTGGGCGCGGTATTCATTAAGTTCGCAGGTATTAACGAAAACTTTTTAGTCGGCTTCCTCGTCGTGCAAGGCGCGAACCTGTGCTTTGCTATTGGTCAGGTGGGCTACAAGGTGGTGATGGAGAAGGAATCGACCGAGTTGCCTCAGCGAACCGTATTTGGTTACTTCTACTTAGGGGCGCTATGTGTCGCGTCAGTGGCTTTCATGCTACTAGGCAACCCAGAGAAACTGCCCACCACCACACTTCAATGGGGAATCCTGATCTACCTTGGCTTGATTGCGTCGGGGCTGGGTTACTTTATGTGGAATAAAGGCGCGTGCATTGTGAATACTGGCGCGCTGGCAGTGATGAACAATGCCTTGGTTCCTGCTGGTCTGGTGGTGAATATCCTGATTTGGAACAGAGATGTCGATTTGGTTCGCTTGTCTATTGGTGGCGCCGTTATCTTATTCTCTTTATTCGTCAATGAGACGTGGGTGAAGAAGCGCGTAGCAAGATCCGCAAGCAACGCTTAGCTGATTTGAACGAGCTATATGAGTCAGCTCGGATAACCCCAAAAAGCAAAAGAGCGACCTAAGGTCGCTCTTTTTAAATCATCGCTGTAGCAATAAACCATTCAAATCAACTTCAGTGGATTTGATTGTGGCTCACTACCTGAGTCTTGGTTTCAGTGAAGGCAACATCATCAAGTTGTAGGTTGATTCGTTCCAATTCACTTTCCAGCTTCTGACTTTTCTTAAACAGCTTTTGCTGCTTCTTAATCATCTTCGCCAGTTTCTTATTGTACTTCTCTTGTTTCTTAGCCGCTTTCTTCGCTTGTTTGAGTTCAGCTTTCTCATCACCGCTCGCCTTCGCCATCAGTTTTTTCAGCTTGGCTTTTTTCTGTGCGGCTTCTTTTTTGGCAAGCTCAGGGGCCATATCAGCGGCGGCTGGATCGAACATTTGTACGCTCGGTTCAATTGCCTCGTTGATTTCCGCAAGCGACAGTTCTGGTGCAGGTAATGTTTCCGCTAGCAGGCCGCATGCGACTTTCTCTTCAACGGGTTTGTTTTGACAACCAAGAGGTGGAATTGCGGTGGGTTTGCATAGATTCGCTTGATCCGCCGAAGAACGCGCGCAAGAACGACACACGAACTTAGGTTCAGTCACCAAGCTGTGGATCTCGCCCAAGTGTTCGGTGATATCTCGACGGTTTAACTTACAAAAGCGTTTAGCCATGCTTCAACTCCAGCTAAGAATAATAATGATTCTTAGTTAGATATACATCTGTAACGCGACTATCGCAAGTGTTAAATGGCAATTTATCGTATTTATGACGGGAAATTTTCTTAGCGTGTATCTAAGTTATTGATGCTTCAATTAAGTCATTGATGCTTTCACATAGACGTCAAAACGGTTCTTTTTGGTTTCGATCGCCATGCTCGGTTTTTGCTCGTCTAACCAAGCTGCGTAATCCGGTCTTTTAACCACAACTCGCTTCGATGCCAACTTCATCGCTGGCTCAAATAGGCCATCAGCATCCAGATCGGCACCCACCAAAGATTGGAATACGCGCATCTCTTTTTTGACCAGAGCCGATTTCTTTTTGTTCTCTGGGTGTGGGTACATAGGGTCGAGGTACACCACATCAGGTTGTTCAAAGTCAGGATCGTTACTGAGCTTGTCTAAAGCATCGTGACTGGATGCGTGAATCAACTTCATGCGTTCAGTTACCCAACCACCGATATCTGGGTCTTGTTGCGCTCGCTGCAAGCCATCATCAAGCAGTGCGGCCACAACGGGGTGACGCTCGACCATTTGCACCTTACAACCTAGAGAAGCCAACACAAACGCATCGCGCCCTAAGCCTGCAGTACCATCAAGAATAGTTGGCGTTGCGCCTTTGTTTAAACCAGCTGCTTTGGCAATCGCCTGACCTTTACCACCGCCAAACTTACGTCGGTGACCAACTGCGCCTCCCACTAAATCAACAAAGATAGCGCCAAGCTTGGGCTCATCGACTTTACGTAGCTCAAGTCGCTCACTAGTCAATACCAAAGCAAAATCGCTGCTTTCATCATGAGATAAGTTCCAGCGGGTCGCTAAGTCATTCAAATGATCGATTTGGGTAGCATCTTCGCAAATCAGTTGTAGTTGCAAGGTCGTCTCCAACAGACAGTAGTATTCAAAACAAAAGAGGCAACCAGTTTACCTGATTGCCTCAACAATACATATTAGCGGTGAAAAGTATTCCCAGCTAAAGTCGGCTTACCTAAACCAATGGCTCTGTCTCTCGCTCTTGTCTTAACTCTTCAACAAGCTCTGCGAGTGGCTTAGGTCGCCCTATGATGTAGCCCTGCGCGTAGTTCACACCCAGTTCGATAAGCTTGTCGATAATCTGGGTATTTTCAACGAACTCAGCCACGGTGTGCTTGCCCATCTGCTTGGCAAGATCATTGATCGAGCGAACCATCACATGGTCCATCTCATTCACATCAATATCACGTACAAACAAGCCATCGATCTTCACAATATCGACAGGCAGCTTTTTCAGATAGCCAAATGACGATAGCCCTGAGCCAAAATCATCCAATGCAATCATGCAGCCAAGCTCTTTGATTCGAGTGAAGAACTTGATCGCCTGCTTCATGTTACTCATGGCCGCTGTTTCGGTGATCTCTAAACAAATCTTATGACACGGTATCGATGAATCGCTCAGGCTATCTATCAAAAATTCGACAAACTCACGGTTACCCATCGAGTGACCGGAAAGATTGATTGAACACATCCCCAGTTCCTCAATAACCTCAGGGCGTTGCTCCAACCAACCCAAGGTTTGACTGACGACTTGGCGGTCAATCAAATGCGCGATGTTATAACGCTCTGAGGCTGGCATGAAGATCCCCGGGGAGATGTATTCCCCTTGGATGTTCTTGATGCGGACCAAGATTTCAAAGTGCATTTTATCGCTGTCTTCATCTAGGCCAAGAATTCGCTGCGCAAACAACTCTAAGCGATCGTTAGCCAAGGCCTCATGCACTAGGTTAACGCACTCCATCTCAAGATGGCGACGACGCAGGTCTTCATCATCTTGATGGTAAAGATGATAGCGATTGCGACCTTCTTCTTTAGCGGCATGACAAGCTGCATCCGCCTGAGCGTGCACCATCTGTGGTGAAGCTGCTGTATGGTCGATCAATCGAATACCGATAGAGCACGTCAGGTTGAGTCGAATATCATCCCACAAGAATGGATTCTCACTCATCATCGAGATAATACTGCGACACACATTAACCGCATCTCGTTCAGTACAGTCTTTCATCAGCACAGCAAACTCATCACCACCCATTCGCGCTAACACCGCATTGTAAGGCAGTACGTCTTCTAGCAGTTTGGCGCTAAACAAGATCGCAGCATCACCCGCTTCATGTCCTGCGGTATCGTTCAGCACTTTCAGCTGATCCAAATCTAGGAACAACATTGCGTGAGTTCGCATGTGGCTCTCAACCTCTTTCAGCGCCTTTTGCAGCTCTTGCTCAAAGTGGTTGCGGTTAAAGGTGTCAGTCAGTAGGTCATAGCGAGCCTGATACTCTAGCTTTTCAGAAAGCTCGTGCGTTTCGGTGATGTCTTCACCCACAATCAACAGCTGATCAGACTCCACCAACGGGCGGATATTTTCACGAATCCAGCTCTTGCTGCCGTCGGCATGGCGATATTCGATATCACGACGCCACACACCACGAATCTTATGCTGAGGTTGCAGCAAGATATGACGAGGAATCATCGCGTTCTCATCAACATAGAATTCTCTAGGGCGATGGCCCAACAACTGATCGAGAGGGTATCCCAAAAGCTCTTCGGCAAACTGGTTCACTTGTTGAATGCGATTATTGCCATCGAGCGTAATCATCATCACCGGCTGTTTGTCGTAATACAGCTTCAAGTTTGCTTCACGTTGGAACAGCTTATTCTCAGCAAGCTTACGTGAGGTCACGTCGCGCGCCTCAAAGAGAAACTGAATGTCTTCGTCTTCACTGCCCGGCATCGGCTTCAATGAAATATCCAACACCATCGCACCGCGATCTCGACACCACACCTCGGCTTCAAATCGTAAGGCTGGGTGCTCACTTTTTGCGATGAAATATTCGGCTAGCACTTCTCGCGCAGAACTTTCCCAATGTTGGTGTTGTTGCAGCGGCGTTCCCAGTTTATAGCCTTGATTATAAAGCAGCTCATGTAACTTGCTGTTACTCGACAGCAGCACGCCACCCTTATCAATGATGCCCATAAATTGCAGGCTCTGATCAAATATCGACTCCAACAGTCGTTGGCTTTGGCGACTTGCACGTTCGCTCTTCTTCAGACGGTTAAGGTAATACACCAACACCGCGATAACACACGACATGCTCAAGAACATTAAACCGATGGTGCGAATTTCATCGCGATAGCGCATTAAGAATGACTTCGGCTTATTGAGGAAGGTTACTGAGGCTTCATTCTCTGCACCCAAATCCCAACGTGAGATCTGTTGGTAATCGAGTTTGATTTCTGGCGCGCCAGCAACCACCAATGGCAATGGAGCCTTAGGATTGTTCAGCACGCTCAACAGCACGCGCCCCGTGTCTCGACCTTGCGTTTCTCCACTGTGGATCACGCCACCAATCGCACCAAACCCAAGTCCTAAATCATGCACAATATACAATGGCATCTGAGTTTTTTTGTTGAGCTGACGCCAGTCTTCTTTGCTGCTGACCCTACCATTGATGTCGCGGTAGTAGGCCCAGAACAACAAGCTTTTAGTTAGATCAGCGCGTTGCGCGAACGTCATCAGTTCTTGATAAGAATCAGGCGTATATTGCTCCACCATCCCAGAAAACTCAGGGCGTTTTTGTAGAAATAAATCCACTTGAGCGCGAATAGCTTCACCCGTTACCGAGTGATCGGTAACCACGTAAACTTTTTTAACCGTCGATTGAAGTCGATTGATCAGCTCAATATTGCTCGCCATATCAATATCTTCAGTGATACCGGTTGCGTGCAAGCCTTCAATCATTTGCGGAGAAAAATTGTTGATGCCACCAAAAATAACGGGCGTGCCATTGAGTTCGGGCGCTAAGCGTTTCATCAGATTGAGGGCGTTATTATCACTGACGACTACAGCGGCAAACTCTTCATGCGACAGCTTAGTGCGGTATAGCTGATAAATTCGCTCTAAGTATTCAGCGTTTTGAGTTCGCTTGGTATCGAGATAAACAACCCGGTAAGATAACCCATCGCGATCGAGCTCATCAGATAGTCCTTTATGGAAATCATCTGTCCAGAAAAAGCCTTGATGATAAGAGTGAATAACCAACACATCTTTTGCCTGAGCTGAAGCAAAAACACTCCAACACATCACAATAAAAAATAACGAAAATCGCACTGAATTCACCCTAACCCTATAGTTACTGCTAATATTATCACCCTTGGCTATGATGTGTACTCAAGCCGGTATGTTTTTCATTCAACCTAAGGATTATGCATGTCCACAACCACAGCTCGTCTAGATGATCTAGACCGTGCCATTCTCAAAACCTTGATGGAAGATGCACGAACTCCTTACGCTGAAATGGCAAAGCAGTTCGATGTCAGCCCTGCGACGATTCACGTTCGCATCGAAAAGATGAGATCGGCAGACATTATCGAGCGAACGGAAGTTGTGGTAAACACCAAAAAACTGGGTTACGACGTGTGTTGCTTTATTGGCATCAACCTTAATGCTGCCAAAGATTACCACTCGGCGATCGCTAAGCTGAATGCCTTAGACGAAGTGGTTGAGGCGTACTACACCACTGGTGCTTACAATATCTTTGTAAAGCTGATGTGTAAGTCGATAGAAGAGCTGCAGTTTGTATTGATCGATAAGCTGCAAGCGATCGATGAAGTTCAGTCGACAGAGACACTGATTTCATTGCAGAACCCTATCAACCGCAATGTGAATCCATAACATTGATTCGCCTTGCTTGGCATAACGCACAGACAAAAAAAGAGCCTCTAACTAGAGGCTCTTTTCGCAATAAACTAGATAGTTACCGTGATTATGCGTTGATTCCCGCGTGGCGCAGCATTGCGTCGATTTGTGGCTCACGACCACGGAAGCGTTTGAACAGCTCCATTGGCTCTTCACTGCCACCCATTTCAAGGATGTTGTTCAGGAAGCGATTGCCCGTTTCAGTGTTGAAGATACCCTCTTCTTCAAATGCCGAAAACGCATCAGCTGAAAGCACTTCTGCCCATAGGTAGCTGTAGTAACCTGCGCTGTAACCACCAGCGAAGATATGACCAAAGCTGTGTGAGAAACGGTTCCAATCAAGGCTTGGCAGTACCGACACCTTAGATTTCACGTCCGCTAGCGTTTCTAGTACGCGAGCACCCACTTCTGGGTCGTATTCTGTGTGCAGTGTAAAGTCAAACAGGCCAAGCTCTAGCTGACGCAGGATAAACATCGCAGATTGGAAGTTCTTCGCCGCTAGCATCTTCTCTAGCATCTCTTTTGGTAGCGCTTCACCCGTTTCGAAGTGACCAGAGATGAACGACAGCGCTTCTTCTTCCCAACACCAGTTTTCTAGGAACTGACTTGGTAGCTCAACCGCATCCCAAGGCACACCATTGATACCCGCAACTGCGCCCGCCTCTACTTGCGTCAGCATGTGGTGGATACCGTGACCGAATTCGTGGAACAAGGTCACCACTTCATCGTGAGTAAACAGTGCTGGCTTATCACCAACTGGCTTATTGAAGTTACACGTTAGGTAAGCAACCGGGGTCTGTAGCTCGCCAGATTCGGTAATGCGACGACCACGACAGTCATCCATCCAAGCGCCACCACGTTTGTGTTCACGTGCGTATAGATCTAGGTAGAAGCTACCACGCAGTGTTCCAGTCGCATCAAAGATATCAAAGAAGCGCACTGACTCATGCCAAGTGTCTACGCCTTGACGCTCTGTTACCGACATACCAAACACGCGGTTCAGTACCTCAAACAGACCTGAAACCACATTAGATTCTGGGAAGTAAGGACGAAGCTCTTCATCAGAGATCTCGAACAGTTTCTGTTTTTGTTTCTCACTGTAGTAAGCGATGTCCCACAGGTTTAGCTCAGAGACACCAAATTCTTTCTCAGCAAACTGGCGTAGCTCTTCAACTTCTCGCTCACCTTGCGGTTTGGCTTTTACTGCTAGGTCGTTTAGGAAGCCAAGCACTTGGTCTGGCGTTTCTGCCATCTTAGTCGACAGTGATTTTTCGCTGTAAGTACTGAAACCAAGCATGCGCGCGATCTCGTGGCGCAGCTTAAGTTGCTCGGTGATGATCTCAGTGTTGTCCCACTTACCTGCGTTTGGACCGCGATCTGAAGCGCGCGTTACGTACGCTTCATAAAGCTCTTTACGCAGTTCTTGGTTATCACAGTAGGTCATCACAGGTAGGTATGATGGGATATCTAAAGTCAGTAGGTAGCCTTCTTGCTCTTTAGACTCAGCCGCCGCTTGAGCTGCCGCCAGTGCTGATTCAGGCATACCTGCCAGCTCAGCTACGTCTGTGATCTGCTTGCTCCAACCCATGGTTGCATCAAGCACGTTATTTGAGAATTGAGAGCCTAACTCAGACTGGCGCTTGCTGATCTCGCCGTAACGATGCTGTTCATCTGCAGGTAAGCCAATGCCCGACAATTCAAAGTCGCGCAGTGCGTCGGTAATAGTTTTTTGTTGAGCTCGGTTCAGTGCAGAGAATGCTTCACTCGCCTTGATCGCTTTATACGCTTCGAACAAGCCTTTGTGTTGGCCAACCCAAGTGCCGTATTCAGATAGCACAGGTAAGCAGCTCTCATACGCTTCACGCAGTTCGTCACTGTTCACGACAGAGTTCATATGGCTTACAGGTGACCAAATGCGACCTAAACGATCATCCACTTCTTCAATCGGAGCAACTAGGTTGTCCCAGCTTGGTGAAGTATTACCTTCAAGTACTTGTTCTATCTTGTTGCGACACGCTTCAATCACTTGCTCAACTGCAGGCTTTACGTGCTCTGGCTTGATCTGTGAAAACGGAGGTAAGTCCGTGAAGGTTAATAGCGGATTAGACATATAAACATTCCTTTGGCTTTAGAGACTTTCGTCTTTTTTATAATGAGGTCGTCTTACAGTCATCAGGCTCAGGTTCGCCCTAAAAAAATCACCTGCGAATAGTTATTAAATAGTGCCCAATAAGGCAAATTTCAATAGTAGAACCAATAACTAACCACATATTGCGAACGACTGCTCCTGAATTGTTCGAGAATTTATGGTCCATTGAGGGTTATAATGGTCTGATTAACCCCACCTACACTAACCACACTCTAAATCGAGAGTGTTACGAGAGTTTAATTTGTTAAGTTATCGCCACAGCTTCCACGCAGGTAACCATGCCGACGTAGTAAAGCATATCGTACAGAGCCTTATTCTTAATTCTTTGAAACAGAAGGATAAGCCTTTTGTTTACCATGACACTCACTCTGGTGTAGGTCGTTACGACTTAACGCATGAATGGTCTGAAAAAACCGGTGAATACAAACAAGGTATTGCACGCGTGTGGGAGCAAAAAGACCTTCCTGAAGACATTCAAAGCTACCTTGAGTCTATCTCAACGCTAAACAACGGCGACAAGCTGCGCTACTACCCAGGTTCACCACGTGTTGCACGTGCCCACCTGCGCGACCAAGACCGTATGGTACTGACCGAGCTTCACCCAGCCGATCACCCGCTGCTTGAGCAAGAATTCCACCGTGATCGTCAGGTATCTATCTACAAAGAAGATGGGTTTAAGCGCTTAAAAGGCAGCCTGCCACCAAAAGAACGTCGTGGTTTAGTACTGATCGACCCACCTTATGAGCTGGCAAAAGAGTATCGTGATGTCGTGACAGCAATCGCTCAAAGCCATAAGCGTTGGGCAACCGGTATCTACGCAATTTGGTACCCGGTAGTAAACCGTTGTGACATCGAAGACATGATCGAAGGCCTTGAAGGCTTAGGCATCAACAAGATTCTACAAATCGAACTTGGCGTATCACCAGACACCAACGAGCGTGGTATGACAGCATCAGGCATGATCGTGATTAACCCGCCTTGGAAGCTAGAAAGCCAAATGAAAGAGATTCTTCCATTCTTGAAGGAAGCAATTGCGCCGGCGACCGGTCACTTCAAAGTAGAGTGGATCGTACCCGAGTAATCTCGAGTCCACATCATAGACTGAAGAATCTTCAACAGACTGTGATGTGGACGAATAAATTTTAAACAGGGAGATTGAGTTCAACCGATCTGCCCTCAATATAATAATTAGACAATTTAAGAATCTATAGGACGTAGGTATCCAGTGCTCTCACTGTGACTACAACCTTCAATAAATGGAGAAAGTAATGGCGACTCATTTTGATTACATCTGTATCGGTGGCGGTTCAGGCGGCATCGCATCGGCTAACCGCGCAGCTATGCACGGTGCAAAAGTTGCACTTATCGAAGCTCAAGACCTTGGTGGTACTTGTGTAAACGTTGGTTGTGTTCCTAAAAAGGTAATGTGGCACGGCGCTCAAGTCGCTGAAGCAATCAACCTATACTCTGAGGACTACGGCTTCGACGTTGAAGTAAAAAGCTTTAACTGGAGCAAGCTGATTGAAAACCGCCAAGCGTACATTGGTCGTATCCACCAATCTTACGATCGTGTTCTTGGTAACAACAAAATAAACGTAATCAAAGGCTTTGCGCGCTTTGTTTCAGGGGAAGGTGTTGACGTAAAGACAGTTGAAGTGAACGGTGAACACTACACAGCAGATCACATCCTGATCGCGGTAGGTGGTCGTCCAACCATTCCAAACATCCCAGGTGCAGAATACGGCATCGACTCAAATGGCTTCTTCGACCTAATGGAGCAACCAAAACGCGTTGCGGTTATCGGTGCTGGCTACATCGCAGTTGAGATCGCAGGTGTACTAAGCGCACTAGGCACAGAAACACACTTGTTCTGTCGTAAAGAATCTCCACTACGTAGCTTCGATCCAATGATCATCGAAACGCTAGTAGAAGTAATGGAAGCAGAAGGTCCAACACTTCACACGCACTCAGTGCCTAAAGAAGTTGTGAAAGAAGCGGATGGCACACTGACTCTACACCTAGAGAACGGCAACACTCAAAACGTTGACCACCTAATCTGGGCTATCGGTCGCCACCCAGCAACTGACGCTATTAACCTAGCATCAACTGGCGTTGCAACTAACGACCGTGGCTACATCAAGGTAGACGAGTTCCAAGCGACTAACGTTCCTGGCATCTACTGTGTTGGCGACATCATGGAAGGCGGTATCGAGCTAACTCCTGTAGCGGTTAAAGCAGGTCGTCAGCTTTCTGAGCGTCTATTCAACGGTCAAACTAACGCGAAAATGGACTACAACCTAGTTCCTACTGTTGTATTCAGCCACCCACCTATCGGCACGATTGGTCTAACGACTCAAGAAGCTGAAGAGAAGTACGGCAAAGACAACATCAAGGTTTACACATCTGGCTTCACTGCGATGTACACAGCAGTAACCAAGCACCGTCAACCTTGTAAGATGAAGCTAGTATGTGCTGGCGAAGAAGAGACTGTCGTTGGCCTACACGGCATCGGTTTCACGGTTGATGAGATGATTCAAGGCTTCGGCGTTGCAATGAAGATGGGCGCAACCAAAGCAGATTTCGACTCTGTTGTGGCGATTCACCCAACGGGCAGCGAAGAGTTTGTTACCATGCGTTAAACCTTTGTAAGTCAAAGAAATATTATGAAAAAGCCGACATCTGTCGGCTTTTTGTGTTTTTTACCGTATGTTTGAATATTTATTAACCGAACAGCATTTTACACACTTAACTTGGAAGAAAGATCACGCTACAATCGCGCGCTATAAAATTACACGCATAAAAATAACAAATAGCTCTATTACAGAAAGGATATACGAGTAATGAAAAAAGTGAGTATTCTCGCAGCGGCGATTGCAGTGGCTTTAACAGGTTGTGGTAGCGACAGTTCTAATTCAGGTGTCACAACACCGACAGAACCATCAACAACAACCAACAAATTTATCGATGCCGCTGTTGAAGGTATCTACTACAACACCAGTTCTGGCTTAAACGGTATTACAAATAGCGAAGGCGAATTTACCGCTAAAACTAACGACACAGTGACCTTCTTTATTGGTGGTGAAAATGGCTTAAAAGTGGGCGCAGCATCCAACCGTGATGTATTGACTCCATTTGAAGCTGCGGGCAAATATGCACGTGCCGTTAACCTAGCGATTTTACTTCAATCTTTAGATAACGAATTTGGTAGTTCGTCCGATGATGTGCTGACCATTCCAGATGCGCTGCGATCGCCTGATGCAACGACTCTAGCTAAGATGGAAGATCTAAGCTTAGATGATCGTGATAGCGTGATCGACTTCTTAGACGAAATGGGCGTAGACTCTGCAAACATCACTTCGGAAGAAGATGCTCTTGATCATATGCAAAATGCGTTTGGCTCAATGACTCGCGGCGAAGACACCGTTAATCCTTTTATGGCTGAAGGTAAAATCGTTCGTTATATTGATGTGACTCAAAACTCTGAAAAGTTCACCTACGTTCATGCTGATAAGCTTATGGAATCAGAAATGTTTGAACGTACTCGTGGCATGACCGAGATGACATTCAAGGTGAACTCAGCTGACTCCGTCTCTATGCTGGCTGGATCGAACGATTATTCATTGTCGGAAAACTTCGCAGAACAGTACCTCACCTGTGTTTCTAACGCTGCGCACCAATGGATTGATAAAGATAACGCCGAAAAACAAGGGTGTGATACTAACGACGATGGTCTAGTGGACAGAGAGAATGGCTCCCTTACACCGGATAGTCAGTTTGTGCTCAACAACCCTTTTGCATACAGACTTCGAGATCTAGCACAGTCTTCAACGGCAGATGAAGAATTTACAAACTCGGACATCGACTGGATGCCGTTTGATGCTGAAAAGGCATCAGACCTAAACCATTACACCGCCAACCATGTTTGGGATGATGGTAAGAACGGCACGCCAAAATGGATTCGCAGCACAACCTCTGGCTCTTTTGACCCTGTGACTGGTATTTATTCCGAGATCGTTAAAAAAGAAACACTAGGCGATGACCCTAACAATGACCCATCTCGTGCAACAGAGCGCGTTGGTTACTATTATGAAGTTGATTCAAAAGATGCCGAGCGCTACGTCGACTTCACAGGTACATGGGACACCACCGCGATTTGTGGCGATGGACAAAGTGCAGTCATGAGAATGGTCTTCTCAGACTTAGCAATCACAATATCTGGCGCAGAGTGTGAAAGCCAAAATGGTGCTCCTTCATCACCGGAAGATTTGGGCGAGTCTGTTTATACTTACGCTAAATTAGCGACTATCGACTACTGGTGGTTCAACCAAGCGGGCCGCGAGTCGAAAGCAACCTTGACTGAGTTGAACACGGTCGTGCGCTTCTGTGACGCTGGTGACTATGTAGCAGGTACAGCGTGCCACGCAAACGATGAGTACTTCATTAAATGGGAATACCAACCAGCAGGCACTGATTGGGATGAGGGCCTACTGATTCGTCGTAAGATGGACAGCTTCGGTAATAGCAACGGCAGCTCTAGCATCATGCAGAAAATCAACTAATCGCTAAATTGATTCGTTTACCTCTAGATAAACCAGAAGCACGCTTCTGGTTTTTTTCATTTTTAGTATAGATGAACCTTCAAGCCCCCATCCCCGTAGATACAAAAACAAAATCTTAGCGATCCAAAACAACAACGGAGTTTGTAATGAATCTACTGATCGAATCATTTGAAGGCGGGATTTACTTGGCTTACCAAGTTATTGGCGAGCAAAAACAATTAATCAAAGATGACCACCAGCACCCTATGAAGTTTTTGAGTATTAACCAAGCACGCGATCACTTTAGCGACCAAGGCGTAGCATCAGCAATGTTGGTTCATAACAGCGCCTACGACGAGATGTGCGGTGAGCATTGTGGTAGCACACAGCCTTTCGAGATTGATTTGAAGTGGAGTTAAATCAACCTCAAATCAATCGCGATAAAAATTGAAAGGCTTGCATCAATGCAAGCCTTTCTTATGGGAGTCACTTTCACTTTTAATCACCTAGATTAGCGCGATGTCCGTTTAAGTCTTCGTTTAATGTTCTGCTCTTTCACTACAAAGTCGAATAGCGGAGCGAACAGGTTGGCGAACAAGATAGCCAGCATAATGCCCTCTGGGTAGGCTGGATTAAGCACTCGAATACCGACCGTCATCACGCCGATCAAAATCCCATAGGCCCATTTACTCTGATTGGTAAACGCGGCAGATACAGGGTCTGTTGCCATGAAGAAGGTACCAAAGGCAACACCACCCAACACAAAGTGCCAGTAAAACGGCATCGAAAACATCGAGTTAGTATCCGACCCTATCCAGTTCAGTAAACTCGACGTCACGACAAGGCCGACAATCACACCGGCGACAATGCGCCAAGACGCTATCTTCATCACAATCAAAATCAACCCCGTCAGCATGATCAGTAGTGACGACACCTCACCCATCGAACCTGGAATATTACCGATAAAGGCATCCATCCAGGTGATCGCCTCGCCAGTCATGTTATTGATGAGTGACGTGCTGCCGCCTTCATACCATTGACTCAGCGGTGTCGCGCCTGAATAGCCGTCAGCGGCAACCCACACAAGCCCACCCGACATGTTGGCTGGATAGGCGAAATAGAGAAACGCGCGGCCTGCAAGGGCTGGGTTCAAGAAGTTTCGTCCTGTACCACCGAACAGCTCTTTGGCGACAACGATACCAAAGGTGATACCTAAAGCGGCTTGCCAAAGCGGGATGGTTGGCGGGAGGATGAGTGCAAACAGCACAGAGCTAACAAAAAAACCTTCATTAACTTCGTGCTTACGAACGACAGCAAACAGTACCTCCCAGACGCCACCTACTACAAACACCGTGGCATAAACGGGTAGGAAATAGAGTGCACCAAGCAACATCTGACTTGCCCAGCCACTTGCCATCAATGACTGCGCATCACCAAATGCCCACGACAGACGCCAGCTACTCTCGATAACCGAGGCAAGTTCATTTAATTGATAACTGGATGTGAGTGCGAGAACGCTTTGGTGTCCGACGTTATACATTCCCCAGAACATTGCCGGGAAGGTCGCCAACCACACCAAAATCATAATGCGCTTTAGGTCAATGCTGTCACGAACATGGGTTATACCGCGGTTTACGTTTCCGGGTGTATAGAATATTGTCGCGAAAGCTTCATACACTGGGTAGAGCTTTTCGTACTTCCCTCCGGCTTCAAAGCGTGGAGCCAAGTCTTCTAATCGTTTCTTTAAACTCATAATCTCAATCACCTTATTGCTTGAGTTATGGTTTTCTACGCATCAGCCGCGTTATTTGAACAATTTTTAACGATTTTTAATCAAATTCGTCTTGAAGAACGAGTGTCTAAAAGTCGAACCGATGTTGAAAAAGAGAGGCGTATAAACAACAAAGCCCCAGCAATGGCTGAGGCTTATTTGGTTTGGTAACGGTCGTCGTTACTTAACGCACATCACATTAAGCAATGAAGAACCTTTCAACTGGTTGACGTTACCGTTGGTAAACAGACCTTTCTTATCTGCGCCCCAATAAGGGAGATGCATTGGCCAGTTCTGTTTTTCCATAACCTTTGAGCTCAAGATGCTTTGCCATTGCTTCTCACTCATCAGCTTCATGTTGACCTGATTACACACCAATTCAGCGCTATCGTAATCTAGACGGCTCCAAGGCTTGCCTTGTTCCATATAGAACTGCTGCTGATGGTCTAGAAGGTAAGGAATCGCATATTGGCTACCCGCAACATTGGCTGTCACACGGATTTCGATTTCCAAATCGTTGTCTGAATTCGCGTTACCGCTTGGTAGCGTCTGAATAGCTGCAGCACTCGTTACCGCTGCCGCTTGCTTCGCAGCCACAGGTTTCGGAGCAGGTTTTGGTTTTACAGGGGCCTTAGGCTTAACCATTTTTGGCTCTGCTGGTTTTGCCACAATAGGCTGTGATGAGGTTTTCGACTTATCGACCATACGAATAAAGGCTTCACCGTAACCAGAAACCTTACGCACCTGAGCTAGGTCTTTTCTCGCATCAGAGAAGGTAGAATAAGGTCCGATTAAGCAACGGTAGTCTCCGCCTTCCGGCTTCATCCAAACGTTGGTCGAGATCTTCTCATACAGAGGCTTTGCTCGGCTCAGTGACAAAGGCTTGTTCAGCAGGCCACATTGAACCCAAAACAGTTCGTTATCTGAATGACGTTTTGGTGCTTTACTGCCCCACACGCCCTTACCGATCGGACATGATTGCTCTAGCTGTGGTAATTGGTTGGTGCTTGCCTGAGTTGCATCACATAGAACCGACTCTGCATTCACTTGGCTCGATACCAAAAGAGATGCAGCGATAAGTCCCATACGATAATTTCTCGTCACAGCACGACATACAGCATTCATTGTCAATTTCATAACCACCACTTAAACCCTTGCGGGCTAATTATTACCGAATCTATGTCGATAAAACATGAATTCCATTTTAACTATTATTGACACTATCAATAATACTAAGTTCCAGATCCATTAAGCAAAAAAAGAGCCGTAATTGCTTACGGCTCTTAATTTAGTGACTTTTTTTACTAAAAATCAAACCGGGCTATCACCCTTTATAAATTTTCGGGTTAAACACGTCACGTAACCAGTCGCCTAATAGGTTAATAACGAGAACCAATGTTACCAAAAGCACACCTGGGAATGCTGTGATCCACCATGCTCCTGAGAAAATGTAGTTAAAACCAGTACTGATCAGGGCACCGAGTGATGGTTGGTCTACCGGAAGACCTAAACCTAGGAAAGAAAGTGCCGCTTCTGACATGATGGCATTTGCCACCTGTACCGTAGAGATAACCAAAATCGGTGATAAACAGTTAGGCAGAATATGGCGGAACATGATGCGAGGCGCTCTAAAGCCCATCACACGTGCCGCTTCTACGTACTCTTTCTTCTTCTCTGCCAATACCGATGCACGAATCGTACGAGCATACTGCGGCCATTCAGCAATACCGATGATCACCACCAGCATAACAACCGCATATTGCGCGTAGAAGTCACTACCGAAACTCGCCTTAAAGATGGCCGAGACAATGATCGCAACCATCATGGTTGAGAACGAAAGCTGAACATCGGCAAAACGCATCAGGAAGCTATCAATACGACCACCGAAGTAACCTGCAGACAAGCCAATGATGATACCGAGAGTCAGCTGAAGACCTACCGCTAGGAAACCGATCGTCAATGACAGACGCGAGCCGTAAAGCATCGTAGATAAGATGTCACGACCCTGCTCATCAGTACCCAGTAGGAAGCGTTCTTCGCCGTCTTCCATCCAAGATGGTGGCAACTCAGAATCCATGATGTCGATAGACGTCACGTCATACGGGTCTGTTGGCGCTAGAATAGGTGCCGCTAATGCCATAACAAGGAAAGCTGCAAAGATAGCGAAGCTCACCATTGCCACTTTGTCACGTAAGAAGTAGTACAGAATGTCTGACTGCTTGAATCGCTCCCAACGAGATGGAGCTGTTGTTGTTTGTTCCATGATTATGCTCCTTTCCCTGTGATGTTCACTGTTGGGTTAATGATGCCGTATAGCAGGTCAACAATGGTGTTAGTTACTACGAAGATCAGGCCAACGAAGATAACGTATGCGGTAATCAGTGGTGTATCCACTCGGTTAATCGCTTCAAGGAATAGGAAGCCGGTACCCGGCCACTGGAATACAGTTTCAGTAAGAATGGTGTAAGCCACCATAGTACCGATTTGAACACCGCCTACCGTTAGTACTGGCAGCATTGTGTTCTTCAAAGCGTGTTGGTAGTAAATCTTGTTCAGCGCTAGGCCTTTTGCTTTACCAAACTTGATATATTCAGAGCTAAGAACCTCTAGCATTTCAGAGCGTACTAGACGAATGAACAGAGGCAGCATGATAGATGCTAGAGCAATACTCGGCAGCACTAAGTGTGCAAGGCCATCGAGCGTTAAGAAACCAGACTCCCAGCCAAACCAGTTTGCGGTCTCACCACGTCCAAACGACGGCAGCCAACCTAACTCAATAGAGAATACATACATCAACATGATTGCGGTTAAGAAAACAGGCACAGAAATGCCGATACTACTGCCCGCCATCACCAGTTTAGTGAAGAAGCTTTTTGGGTGTATTGCAGAATAAACGCCAAGTGGAATCGACAGACAAACAATGATCAGAGAAGCGCCGAACACAAGCTCAAGCGTTGCGACTAGTTTATCTAAGATTACGTCCACAGCTGGGCGTTTAAAGAAATATGAAGTACCAAGATCACCTTGTAGAGCTGCGCCCACAAAGCGAGTGTATTTTGTAATGAAGGGATCATTTAAGCCGAGTTCATCACGCAGCGCTTGACGCTCCGATTCTGAAACAGATTGACCGACTAACTCACGCAACGGGTCGCCCAGGTTATCCTGAATGGCAAACGCCACCAAACTGATCACAAACATCACTATCAGTGCCTGAAACAGGCGCTTGACCAGAAACGTAACCATTCCTTGCCCCTTATCTATCCATGACTATCTAGTCGAAATCCGCGACTAGATAACAAAATTCAGTCTTAAAAAAGGTATTTAGCCAGACTGAAGGAAGACCAAATACCGAAACTTAAATCTATATCTTAATAATTTGAGAGCCTGAAAAGCTTCAGGCTCTCGATTCTAGCAAGCTAGATTATTTTACAACTAGGTCGCCGAAGTAAGGCATAACCATTGGGTTTACTACGTCTGCTGCACCAACGTTAGACTTCGCGCCCCACGCTTCACTTTGCCAGTGTAGCGGTACGAATGCTGCGTCGTTGTAAAGTGTTGCTTCAACGCCTTTCAGCATTTCAGCACGCTTAACTGGGTCAGTTTCAGTGTTAGAAGCTTCTACGATCGCATCCATTTCTGGGTTTGAGTAGCCAGAACAGTTGTATTGACCACGGCCAGTCTCTTCGTTACGAGTCATAGTTAGGAACTCGTTGAAGTTAGCTGAATCTTCTGTATCTGAGTGCCAGCCGATCATCATCATGTCTGCTGAACATAGGTCAAACTCAGGCCAGTACTGTGCTTTAGGCATAGTTTTAAGATCAACTTTGATACCAATCTTAGACAGCATTGCCGCAGACGCTTGCGCTACTTTCGCATCGTTCACGTAACGGTTGTTTGGAGCCATCATAGTTAGCGTAAAGCCATCTTCGTAGCCCGCTTCTTTCATCAGCTCTTTCGCTTTTTTCAGATCGTAACGAGGAACTAGGTCTTCGTTGTGACCCGCGTAGCCTGTTGGGCTTTGCTGACCAGCTGCTGTTGCGAAGCCTTTCATGATCTTCTTAACGATACCTTCGTTGTTGATTGCGTGAACAATCGCCTGACGAACGCGAACATCTTTAAGTGCTTCGTTGCTGTTTTGGTTCATTTGGAACGTGATGATACGAGTACCAGGTAGCGTCACTAGATCGATGTTCTTAGCGTTTTTAACACGCTTGTGATCGTTTGGTGCTACTGGGTGAATCATATCAACGTCGCCAGAAAGAAGTGCTGCAACACGTGTCGCGTCTTCTTTGATTGGCACAAGTGTTAGCTTGTCTACGTTGCCTTCAGTTTCTGTGTCCCAGTAATCGTTGAAACGCTCGAACGTTACTTTAACGCCTTGCTCACGCTGCGTTACGATAAATGGACCAGTACCTGAAACGTTAGTCGAAGCAAACGAGTTACCGTGCTTAACTAGCTCAGACTTGTCTTTACCTTCCGCTGTTTGGCCAGAGTAGAACTTGCTGTCCATTGGGAAGATGTAAGTTGCTGTTTGTAGTACTAGTGGGTAAGCCGCTTTTGATACTAGCTCAACTGTGTAGTCATCCACTTTTACCATTTTTTCGTATGGCGTGAAGATAGACTTAAAGTCTGGAGAAGCTTGTAGACGTTCAAAAGTCCACACAACATCATCAGCAGTCAGTTCGTTACCAGAGTGGAATTTCACACCTTTACGTAGGTTGAAGCGGAAAGTCGTTTCATCAACACGCTCCCAGCTCGATGCTAGGCGGCCTTCAAAATCCATCTCTTTTGTGAAACGTACTAGAGGGTCAAACACCATGTGAGACATTTGCAGTGTGCCACCAGACAGCTGCTCGTGCGGGTCAAGTGATACAGGGTCAGCTGCGTAGCCAACGGTAATATCTGCTGCTGCTGCACTAAAGCTTAGGCCAGCTGCCATTAAAGCTACTGCTAATTTGCTTTTCATGGTTTTCATTGCATAACTCCTTCATGCGGGAATCCAGATCCCTAGTTGTTGTATTTGCGTCTGTTTATTGTTTTTAGCAAGCTAAACTCCAGCCTGCTGATTTTTATACCGCGGCTTGTGCCACTGCTTTTTCTTCTCTTAAACCTGTAAATTCAGGCATTAAAGAAATTAGGTGTTTGCTGTATTCATGCTGAGGCGATTGGAATAGCTGCTCGGTTGGCGCAACTTCCAATAGCTCTCCCATTTGCATCACACCAACACGATCACACATTTGGCGAATAACCGGTAAATCGTGACTGATGAACAGCATGGTTAGGTTTAGCTCGTCTTGTAAGTCTTTTAATAGGTTGAGGATCTGAGCCTGTACCGACACATCCAGTGCCGACGTAGGTTCATCACAAATCAAAAGACGAGGGCGAGTTGCCAAGGCGCGAGCGATAGAAATACGCTGACGTTGGCCACCTGAGAATTCGTGTGGGTACTTAACCCCGGCCATTACGCCCAAACCAACGTGCTCTAGTAGATCGTTCACGATCTGACGAGTTTCATTTTCGTTACGAGTAAGCTTATGGAATCGGATAGGCTCAGCAATGATGTCGAATATCTTCATTCGAGGGTTCATTGATGTGTAAGGGTTTTGGAAAACCATCTGCATTTGGCGACGCATAGGGCGACGTTCTTTTTCAGATTTAAGCCCAGTCAGGTCAACGCCTTCAAACGTTACCTTGCCTGAGTTGGGTGCGTACAAGCCAGCAATCACACGAGCAATCGTTGATTTACCTGAGCCTGATTCACCTACTAAACCAAACGTCTCACCTTCATGTACTTCAAAGCTCACGTTGTTGGATGCTTGAACGTACTCACGACGGCTCTCAAAGAAAGAATCTTTGGTGGTGAAGCGCAAGTTTACGTTCTCAACATTCAACAATGGACCAGTGTAATCACGGTGATCTTGGCTTTGACCTAACCAGTGGTTTTTCACATCTAGAGGTTCCATCTCTTGTGCTTCTTCGATGTAGCTAACAAGAGGGAAGCGATCGAGTTTACGATCTGAACGAGGAACCGCAGAGATAAGACTGTGTGTGTATGGGTGTTCAGGAGTACCAAGGACTTTCGCCGTCGGACCAAACTCAACCAAATCACCACGATACATCACGGCTACGCGATCAGTAACGTTAGATACCACACCCATGTCGTGCGTGACCAACATACAACCTACGTTCTTCTTGATACATAGGTCGCGAATCAAACCCAAGATCTGGTCTTGGATAGAAACATCAAGTGCCGTTGTTGGTTCATCTGCGATGATTAGATCAGGTTCACCTGCCAATGCGATCGCGATAACCACACGCTGACGCATACCGCCTGAGAATTGGTGTGGGTACTGCTTTAAACGGTTTTCTGGTTGTGGGATACCCACTTGGTTCATTAAGTCTAATGAGCGCTGGTAGGCTTCTTGATCCGAAACCTTCATGTTGGCATGAATCGTCTCTTTTAACTGCTGTTCTACTGTGAATAGAGGGTTAAGAGAAGTCATTGGGTCTTGGAAGATAAAACCAATCTTTGAGCCGCGAACAGAACGCATCTGTTCAGGAGATAAACCAGAGACTTTTTCGCCATCCAGAAATACCTCGCCGCTAGCAATGCGGCCAGGAGGGCTCAGCAAATCGATTACAGCATTACCTACTGTTGATTTACCTGCACCAGACTCGCCTACAACACCAACAATCTCACCACGTTCAATGTTGAACGAAAGTGATTTAACTGCGGCGTGAACTCCATGACGAGATGGGTATTCGATACGAAGATTTTTTACTTCTAAAAGTGACATTACCAGACCTCTACTGCTTTGGCAGCTTTCTGCCCTGTCTGCAAAATTGAATCCATTCTTACCAGAATATTGTTCTGATATTTTATACGGTTGACAATTTGGCAAATAATTCACAGAAAAGCAACAAAAATAGGATAAAAAGTCGACATTAAACGCTTAGCAAGCAAAAGTGCCACATAACTATTCACCAAAAGAGCATATAGTAAGAAAAATCAACATTATATTATCGGCAAGAAATACTCACAAACTCCTTACCACTACTTACTTGTAGAGTTAAAGCCGTGCTTCAAAGCAGATCTCACTACCAGTCACTAAAAACAAATAATTATTCCAAAAAACAATTAACACTATAGAAACAAACGCTAATTTTGTTAATTTGAACAAATAAAACAACCAGATAAACGTTAATTAGCCATACATTTAACCATCTGTATTATTTTGGTAAATACAAAACAGACAAACGAAAGGCCTAATAAATCAGAGGAGTTTTTGAACGACCAAATGCGTACAAAGCTGTCAAATTCAGGCCTTAGTGAGCAAATTTAGGGTCAGGTTTCACTTTTCATAAGAGTCTTTAGACCAAACCCATTAATATGTCGAATTATTGAGCACTCCATTTATATAAAATTAGATATAGAACTGTACATTTGATAAAGAAAGCAACTCTGCAGCAGCACCATTATCAAGCAGATCGTTAGGAATCTGTCTTATATAAGAAGGGGAGATAGATGTAAGAAGCCCCGTCATTTCTGACGCGGACGGCTAGTTGAGGCTTCTTAAGTGATCAGTGAAGAGACATTCTTTGAACATCAGGCGAACCCCACTCTGTTCAAGTTATCTAAGTTTCAGATGTAAAAAAGCCCTAGTCTTTCGACTAGGGCTTCTTAAGGTGGTCGGTGAAGAGGGATTCGAACCCCCGACCCTCTGGTCCCAAACCAGATGCGCTACCAAGCTGCGCTATTCACCGAGACGTTTCGTTTGATTTCTCAAACTGGGAACTTCAAAGAAGCTACCAAAATTAATGGGGTGGCTAACGAGATTCGAACTCGCGACCACCGGAATCACAATCCAGGGCTCTACCAACTGAGCTATAGCCACCACTAATTTTTTATATAACCGCTTAAAAGCGATTATTGAAATAGTGGTCGGTGAAGAGGGATTCGAACCCCCGACCCTCTGGTCCCAAACCAGATGCGCTACCAAGCTGCGCTATTCACCGACTAGTTTTGTATCGACTCTTGGGAATAATGAATCAACACTGGAAGCCGAAGCTACCGATATTTTGTAAAGAAAGAATGGGGTGGCTAACGAGATTCGAACTCGCGACCACCGGAATCACAATCCAGGGCTCTACCAACTGAGCTATAGCCACCATTATTTCTTTTTGCCAATTTCTCACTTACCGAAGTAAGAGACCGGATGGCGCGCCTGAAAGGATTCGAACCTTCGGCCTTTGGCTCCGGAGGCCAACGCTCTATCCAGCTGAGCTACAGGCGCATGCCCTGTCGGCGGAGTGGAATAATACGTATATCACCCAATGCCGTCTAGTACTTTTTTAACTTTTTTTTCTGTTTGGTCTCTTTTTCGACAGTTAATATGTGATAAACCCCTTATTTGAGTACTACAACCCGCCACAGCTTATAAGTTGTTGTTTATTGCAACAACTTATCGGGATATAATCACCCATTATTTACATTGGTTTAACAGTTGCTCTTTGCTGGTTAAAGCCAAAACACCCTTCCAACACTATAAATTGGTAAGCATGTACTTACCTTGGGAATGTAAAGTGAGTTTAATGGATATATCTCGTCGAATTTTAAGCGTTGTCATCGCAGTTTTAACCTTTTCAACTGGCGCAATGGCTGCAGGCCTAAGCGAAGCGGAGCACGATGCAATTGCTGAACGCATCAAACCAGTTGGCCAAGTTTACCTAGTCGGCAGCGAGCCAGTAGCCGCAGAACCAACAGGCCCTCGTGATGGCGCAGCAGTTTACGGTACCTTTTGTATCGCTTGTCACGCATCTGGCGTAAGTGGCGCACCTAAAACAGGTGATGCTGGTGATTGGGGGCCTCGTATTGCTCAAGGTCGCGACATTCTAGCTGACCACGCAATCAACGGCTTCAATGCGATGCCAGCGAAAGGTTCATGTATGGATTGTTCAGACGACGAAATCAAAGATGCTATCGAGCACATGATTGCCGGTCTGTAATTAAAAATGCCAGATTCAGAAAAGGTGACCTCATGGTCACCTTTTTTATTGGCTTCTATATAGTGCGATTAAAGTAGGGCATTACTTCTTGTTGAACATCGCTCGAATATTCGCAATGTGCGCCTGCCCTTTTTCCATTCTTTCTTCAGCGGATTGAGGCTTCTTAACGCTTTCCCACTCCACATCATCGTGCGGCAGCTCATCGAGGAAGCGGCTTTGTGTTGGCTTTATTAATTCACCATATTGACGACGTTCACGACACTTAGTAAAAGTCAGCTCTTTCTGCGCTCGAGTAATCCCCACATACATAAGACGACGTTCTTCTTCTACGTTGCCTTCATCGACACTGGTTTGGTGCGGCAAGATGCCCTCTTCTGCACCCATCAGGAATACATATGGGAACTCTAGACCTTTCGATGCATGCAATGTCATTAATTGGACTTGATCTGCATCGTCATCATCCTCACCACGCTCCATCATATCGCGCAGCGTTAAACGTTGAACCACCTCGCGCAGGGTTTTCTCTTCTTTATCGTAGTTGTCACCCTCAAGATCGGCCACAATCCAGCTATACAGATCAGAGACGTTCTTCATTCGCATTTCAGCGGCTTTCGGGCTCGCTGAGGTTTCGTACAACCAATCTTCGTAGTTGATGTCACGAACCAAAGAACGAACGGCTTCAACCGTATTACCACGCTCGGCATTGTCTGAGATACGAACAATCCAGTCACCGAAGCGGCGCAAATTTTCTAAACCACGCCCCGTCAGTGTCTGCTCTAAGCCCATCTCAAAGCTGGCTTCAAACAAGCTCTTGCCACGCATATTGGCGTAGCTGCCTAACTTCTCAAGCGTCACCGGACCAATCTCTCGGCGCGGTGTGTTTACAATACGTAGGAAGGCGTTGTCATCATCAGGGTTCACCAACACACGCAGGTAAGCCATGATGTCTTTAATCTCGGCTCTCGCGAAGAAAGAGGTACCGCCAGAGATCTTGTAAGGCACACGGTTCTGCATCAGCGCTTTTTCAATCAAGCGTGATTGGTGGTTACCACGGTAAAGCACTGCGTAATCTTTGTATTCAGTACGGTTCAAAAACTTGTGGGCGATGATCTCGCCGGTAATACGCTCTGCTTCATGCTCTTCATTCTTAGCATTCAGTACCTTGAGCTTTTCACCGTCTGGGATCTCTGAGAATAGTGACTTTTCATAAACGTGTGGGTTGTTGGCGATCAAGATGTTCGCCGCACGTAAGATTCGACTGGTTGAACGATAGTTTTGCTCGAGTTTGATCAAACGAAGATTCGGATAGTCCTCACCCAGCAACACCAAGTTTTGCGGTTTTGCACCACGCCATGAATAGATAGATTGGTCATCGTCACCAACTACTGTCAAGCGACCACGCTCTCCCACCAGTAAACGAACCAACTCATATTGGCTGGTGTTGGTATCTTGGTATTCATCGACCAGTAAATAGCGGATACGCGACTGCCAGCGCTCACGCACCTCTTGATTGGTTTTCAGTAGTAATACAGGCATCGCGATCAGATCATCAAAATCGAGTGCGTTGTATGCCTTCATCTGTTTCTGGTACATCTCAAAACAGAATGCAAACAACTGCTCTTGTTCGCCTTGAGCACGTGCTTTCGCCTGATCTGGCGTCAGCATGTCATTTTTCCAATTCGAAATGGTGCTCATTAAAGCGCGTAGCAAATCCTTATCACCATCGATCTGTCTCTCTGTTAACTCTTTTAACAAAGCTAACTGGTCTTGGTCATCAAACAGAGAGAAACCCGCTTTCAAACCCAGCGCTTTGTATTCACGGCGAATGATGGTTAAGCCCATGGTATGAAAAGTCGAAACAATCAGCCCTTTCGATTCGCCCTTACCTAGAGTTTGCCCAACACGCTCTTTCATCTCGCGTGCCGCTTTATTAGTAAAGGTCACCGCCGCAATATTACGCGCCTTATAGCCACATTCCTGAACCAGATAAGCAATTTTATTGGTGATAACACGTGTTTTACCGGATCCAGCGCCCGCTAATACTAAGCAGGGGCCCGAAACATATTTCACGGCTTCATCTTGTCTTGGGTTCAGTTTCATTTGATTCTCAGTTTGGTCTAGAGGGGCGAATTCAATTGCGCGCCTATAATAATGCTGCAACAGCACGAATGCTACGTTCTCTTATACAAGATTTTTACGCTGATTATGTAAAACTTTGTTGCACATGTGTGTGGTTATTAGGCTATAATGAATGAACGTTCATTCATTGGTGGTTGAAATATGACAACTCATGCACCTCGGGATAAACGCCAGCAAATACTTTCTGCAGCTGAAAAGCTAATTGCAGAGGTCGGTTTCCAAGGCCTTTCAATGCAAAAATTAGCCAAAGAAGCGGGAGTGGCTGCAGGCACTATCTATCGCTACTTCGATGATAAAGAGCATTTGATAGAAGATGTTCGAATGCTCGTGACTCAAAGAGTAGCTGATGCTGTTCAACAAGGGGTTAATGATTCGGATCCAATTAAACAACGCTACCGTACTATGTGGTTGAACATATGGAACTTAGCAGGAACGAATTTAGCCGCAATAAAAAATCGGGTTCAGTATGACTCTCTACCCATCACAAATAGCCTAAACTTCAGGGAACTAGAACGTAAAATGTTTGCCCAAGTTGAGCTGCTATTTAATGAGGGGAAAGAACAAGGATTGTTTAAACCACTTAACAATGAAGTATTAGGTGGATTGAGCTTGGCGGCTAGTGTTTCTCTAGCACGCAAGCATTCTTTAGGATTTTACCAACTTGATGAGGCAGAACTAGAATCTGCAATCGAAGCCAGTTGGGACGCAATAATTAAACACTAGATCGGAGTTTTGACCATAATGAAAAAGTGGACTTTCTTCATGTTACTCATCGCTGTACTACTTTTCGGCAGCGTTATTGGGTTTAACATGTTCAAACAACAAAAAATTGCTGAGTATATGGCCAACCGCCCTGAACCAGAGTTTCCAGTAACGGTAACTGAAGTTCAGCCGATCGACTGGGTTCCAGTGATTGAAGCTATCGGCTTCATCGAACCTAACCAAGGTGTGACACTAGCGAACGAAACCAGCGGTGTTATCGATCAAATTTCTTTCGAATCAGGTACTGAGGTTAAAAATGACCAACAACTGATCCGCCTTGATTCTGATGTAGAGAAAGCCAATCTAAAAAGCTCTGAGGCACGCTTACCGGCTGCTGAAGCTAAATACAAGCGCTACCAAGGGCTATTCAAGAAAGGCTCTATTTCTAAAGAAGCGTACGATGAAGCAGAAGCTAACTACTTCTCTCTTTCAGCTGATATTGAAAGCCTTAAAGCATCGATTGCCCGTCGCGAGATCCGCGCTCCGTTTGACGGCACTGTCGGTATTCGTAATGTGTATCTAGGCCAATACCTACAATCTGGCACTGACATCGTTCGCCTAGAAGACACCAGTGTTATGCGCCTACGCTTCACTATTTCTCAAAATGACATCTCTCGTATTGAGGTTGGTCAGGCGATCGACATCTTCGTTGATGCATACCCAGAAAAACCGTTTAAAGGTTCTATTAGTGCCATTGAGCCTGCGGTTAGCATCCAAAGTGGTCTTATCCAAGTACAAGCCGATATCCCAAACAACGATGGTAAGTTACGTAGCGGTATGTTTGCGCGCGCTAACATCATTCTACCTAAACTAGCAAACCAAGTGACACTGCCTCAGACGGCCATCACTTTCACACTTTACGGTGACAATGTTTATATTTTACGTGAAGAAGATGGTGTGCAGCGTGTGAAACAACAAGTGGTGAAAGTAGGTGAACGTACAGAAAGTATTGCTCACATACTGGAAGGCGTAGAGCCTGGCGATGTTGTCGTGACAACGGGTCAAGTTCGTTTAAGTAACAATGCTAAAGTTCGAGTTGTAGAAAGTGATGCAACGACGCCGCCAGCTGAAACACCAATGCTGTAATTGGAGGAATCATGCGCTTTACTGATGTTTTTATTAAACGTCCAGTTCTGGCTATTTCAATCAGCTTTTTGATCGCATTGCTTGGCTTCCAAGCAATCTTCAAAATGCAGGTTCGTGAATACCCAGACATGACAAATACGATCGTGACGGTCACGACGAGCTATTACGGTGCCAGTGCCGATCTGATCCAAGGCTTTATAACTCAGCCATTAGAACAAGCGATCGCTCAAGCCGATAATATTGATTATATGACGTCGCAGTCCGTACTCGGTAGCTCGACTATTACGGTCAATATGAAGCTCAATACCGACCCGAATGCCGCGCTGTCTGACATACTGGCCAAGACTAACTCGGTACGTTCTCAGCTTCCTAAAGAAGCCGAAGATCCAACCGTAACTATGTCTACCGGTTCAACAACGGCGGTACTCTACATTGGTTTTACGAGTGATGAACTCTCTGCAAGCCAAATTACCGACTACCTTGAGCGAGTGGTTAACCCACAACTGTTTACCGTTAATGGCGTATCAAAGGTCGACTTGTACGGCGGGATCAAATACGCATTACGTGTATGGCTTGATCCTTCCAAAATGGCAGCATTAAACCTGACAGCCACTGACGTGATGACGGTGCTTAATGCAAACAACTACCAATCAGCAACTGGCCAAGCAATTGGTGAGTTTATGCTGTACAACGGCAGTGCCAATACCCAAGTAACCAATACCGATGAATTAGAAAGGTTGGTGGTCAAAACCAGTCAAAATGGCGGTTCTATTGTTCGCTTAGGTGATATTGCTAAGGTTTCACTAGAAAAAAGCCACGATGTGGTTCGCGCAAGTGCTAATGGCAAACAAACGGTTGTAACCGCCATCAATGCAGCGCCAAGTGCTAACCCGATCAACATTGCTGCTGATGTTATGCAGCTGTATCCTGAGTTGGAGCGAAACCTACCAAGCAATATCAGCATGAATATCATGTATGACTCAACCATTGCGATTAATGAATCCATTCAAGAGGTTATACACACGATTGTTGAAGCCGCGCTGATTGTATTAGTGGTTATCACGCTATTCTTAGGCTCATTGCGTGCGGTTATCATTCCTATCGTAACCATCCCTTTATCGCTGGTTGGTGTTGCGATGGTGATGCAAGTCATGGGTTTCTCATGGAACTTAATGACGCTACTGGCGATGGTATTAGCAATCGGTCTAGTGGTTGATGATGCAATCGTAGTACTGGAAAACGTCGATCGACACGTCAAATTGGGGGAATCTCCTTTCAGGGCTGCCATCATTGGTACCCGTGAAATTGCAGTACCGGTTATTGCAATGACACTGACATTGGGCGCGGTTTATGCCCCTATCGCAATGATGGGTGGTATCACAGGCTCGCTGTTTAAAGAGTTCGCATTAACCCTCGCTGGCGCGGTATTTGTTTCTGGAATCATCGCTTTAACACTGTCTCCAATGATGTGTTCAAAGCTGCTAAAAGAAAATGCACAGCCGAGTAAGTTTGAACTGAAGGTACACAGCGTACTTGATCGTATGACAGGCCGTTACTCTAAGATGCTGCATGCGATCATGGATCATCGTCCGGTTATCATTGGCTTTGCGGTCATTGTATTTTTAAGCTTGCCGATGCTGTTTAAATTCATCCCAAGTGAACTTGCCCCTGCAGAAGATAAAGGGGTGGTGATGATGATTGGTACTGGTCAATCAACGGCTAACCTAGACTACCTAAGTAACACGATGGATGACGTGAGCGGTATCTTGGTGACCCAGCCTGAAATCCAATACGCTCAATCCTTCACTGGTGTACCAAACTCAAACCAAGCATTTGGTATTGCCTCAATGGTGCCATGGAGTGAGCGCACGGCTAGCCAATCTGAGGTAACGAACCGTATCAGTGGATTGCTACAAGATATCCCAGGCATGGCAGTAACCGCGTTCCAAATGCCAGAGTTGCCGGGTGCCGGTTCTGGTCTACCACTCCAGTTTGTGATTACCACACCAAGCAGCTTTGAGAGCTTATTCGCTATCGCAACCGATATTTTAACGGATGTGAAAGATAGCCCTCTCTTTGTCTACTCTGACCTTGATTTGAACTACGATTCAGCAACGATGAAGATTCAAATTGATAAAGATATGGCGGGCGCTTATGGGGTAACGATGCAAGATATCGGTGTCACCCTAAGCACCATGATGTCGGATGGTTACGTTAACCGTATTGACCTCAACGGTCGTTCTTATGAAGTGATCCCTCAGGTTGAGCGTAAGTTCCGCTTAAACCCAGAGTCAATGAATCATTACTACGTTCGAGCCAGCAATGGTGATGCTGTTCCTCTCGGTAGCTTGGTAACAATTGATGTGGTGGCAGAGCCTCGCTCTCTTCCTCACTTCAACCAGTTGAACTCAGCGACGGTCGGTGCGGTTCCTATGCCGGGCGCGGCGATGGGTGATGCGGTAAACTGGTTTGAAAACATTGCCCAAACCAAATTACCTGCAGGCTATAACCATGACTACATGGGTGAGTCGCGTCAGTTTGTAACAGAAGGCAGCGCACTGTATGTGACGTTCGGTTTAGCACTGGCGATCATCTTCTTGGTTCTGGCGATTCAATTTGAGTCGTTAAAAGATCCATTGGTTATCATGGTGTCGGTGCCACTCGCAATATGTGGTGCATTGATTGCGCTCGCTTGGGGCGCAGCGACGATGAACATCTACTCGCAAGTGGGGCTGATTACCTTGGTTGGTCTGATTACCAAGCACGGTATCTTGATCTGTGAGGTAGCAAAAGAAGAGCAGCTGCATAATAAATTATCACGCAAAGAGGCGGTTATGGAGGCGGCAAGGGTACGTCTACGTCCAATCCTAATGACAACAGCGGCGATGATTGCAGGCCTGATCCCATTGATGTACGCCACGGGTGCAGGTGCAGCTCAGCGCTTTAGTATCGGTATTGTTATCGTTGCTGGTCTGGCGATTGGTACGCTGTTTACGCTGTTTGTTCTGCCGGTTATTTATAGCTACTTAGCCGAAAAACATAAACCAATTCCAGTTTTCCTCGAAGATAAAGATCTCGAGAAGCTGGCCCGTGTTGATGAAGCAAAAGCGGCGCACAGAGAATTAGCTAACAATAAGTAATTTCCCTGTCGTATTAACAATAAAAAGGCTACTTCGGTGGCCTTTTTTTGTACGCCATAGGCGACATCTTTGATGTGATTAAATAGAATAGTGATAAATATTCAGGAGTTTTAATTGATATGTTTGATCCAAAAAAACTAGAGCAAATTGCTAAGCAGATCCACGATTCTATGCCTCAACCAGTAAAAGAGCTTGGTTCAGACGTAGACCAAAAAGTTCGCCAAGTTATCCAAGGCCAACTCAACAAGCTAGACGTTGTGAGCCGTGAAGAGTTTGATGTTCAAACACAAGTACTGCTTCGCACTCGCCAGAAGCTCACTGAAATGGAACAAAAACTGGCTGAACTAGAAGCAAAGCTTTCAGACAAATAGTCATTTTTTTCAATCAGTTCAAGTTCGAATAAAGGCTTACCTTCGGGTAAGCCTTTATTTTTTCCTCAATCTATCAAGCCTTCACCGGTAAAATAGTTGCAAGCATAAAAAAGGTTCATCGCGG